>JALYTM010000316.1 GCA_030854305.1 Candidatus Dormiibacterota bacterium | reverse complement strand
ATCCTGCGCCGGGCGCTGCGCAACCCCATCACCCTCGGGGCGCTCGCTGGTCTGCTCCTCGCCGTGTGGCACCTGACCCTCCCTCCGGTGCTGAGCGCACCCATCGACCTGTTGGCCGCGATGGCCGTGCCGTCGATGCTCGTGGCGTTCGGTGTGTCGCTGCGCCGCGGCCCGCGGCCGGTGTCCGGGAAGACGGCGAAGCACGTGTGGACCATCGTGACGCTCAAGACCGTCGTCATGCCGACCATCGCACTCGGCGTCGGGCTGGCTCTCGGACTACGCGGGCAGGCTCTGTTCGCCGTCGTCGTCACGGCCGCCCTCCCGACGGCACAGAACATCTTCACGTATGCCGTTCGCTACCGCCGCGAGGTGGGCCTGGCGCGAGACTCGATCTTCATCAGTACCGTCGTCTCGGTGCCCGTCATCCTGACCATCGCGGGTTTCTTCCACCTGGCCATCGGCGTCTAGCCCCACCCCTTCGCGAACGAACGCAGCGTTCGTTCTCGAACACCGTGTTGTAACAGTGAGTTCGAGAACGAACGCTGCGTTCAGTTGGCTGGAGGGGGGCGTTTCCTAGAGGTGGTTCTCGGCCTCAGTGAGCACCGAGCGCAGGCGCGACTCGATCTCGTCGAACTGCTCCTGGCCCATGGTCAGCGGGGGAGCCAGCTGCACCACCGGGTCGCCCCGGTCATCGGCGCGGCAGTAGATGCCGGCCTCGAACAGGGCCTTGGACAGGAAGCCCCGAAGCAGCCGCTCGGACTCGGCTTCGTTGAACGTCTCGCGGGTCTCCTTGTTCTTGACCAGCTCGATGCCGTAGAAGTAGCCGGCACCGCGCACGTCGCCCACCAGAGGCAGGTCGAGCAGCTTCTCCAGCGTGGCCCGGAACGCGGGAGCGTTCTCCTTGACGCGCTGGTTGAGCCCTTCGCGTTCGAAGATGTCGAGGTTGGCCATCGCCACGGCGGCCGACACGGGGTGGCCCCCGAAGGTGTAGCCGTGCAGGAACGATGTCGTGCCCTTCTTGAAGGGCTCGAAGAGGCGGTCGCTGGCGATCATCGCGCCGATGGGGGAGTAGCCGCTGGTCATGCCCTTGGCGCAGGTGATCATGTCGGGCACGAAACCGAAGTCCTCACACGCGAACATCGAGCCGATACGCCCGAACGAGGTGATGGTCTCGTCGGCGACGAGCAGCACGTCGTACTCGTCGCAGATCTCGCGCACCCGGTCGAAGTAACCGGCCGGCGGCGGGAAGCAGCCCCCCGAGTTCTGCACCGGCTCGAGGAAGACGGCCGCCACGGTGTCGGCGCCCTCGAACTCGATCGCCTCGGCGATGCGGTCGGCGGCCCAGCGACCGAAGGCCTTCTCGTCGTCACGCAGATGGTCGGGGGCGCGGTACATGTTCGTGTTGGGCACCTTGTGCGCGCCGGGCACGAGCGGCTCGAACATCGCCTTGGCCTCGGGGATGCCGGTGATCGACAGGGCTCCCTGCGGGGTGCCGTGGTACGCGACAGCGCGCGAGATGACCTTGTGCTTGGTCGGCTTGCCGGTCAGCTTGAAGTACTGCTTCGCCAGCTTCCACGCGGACTCGACCGCCTCACCTCCACCGGTGGTGAAGAAGACCCGGTTGAGGTCGCCGGGCGCGTGAGCGGCCAGCCGCTCGGCCAGCTCGATCGCCTTCGGGTGGGCGTAGCTCCAGAGCGGGAAGAAGGCGAGCTCCTTGGCCTGCTTGGCGGCCGCCTCGGCGAGCTCCTCGCGGCCGTGGCCCACCTGCACCACGAACAGTCCGCTGAGCCCGTCGATGTACTCGTTGCCCTTGTCGTCCCAGATCTTCCACCCCTTGCCGCGGGTGATGATCGGCACCGACTGGCCCAGCCCTCCGGCATCCTTGCTCTCGTACACCGAGTGACGTGTGAAGTGCATCCACAGGTGGTCGCGGGCCGCGTCGGTGTGCAGCGCGCCGGTGGGCGTGCGGGTGGGTTCGGTGGTGTTCTGCGAGACCGCTTGGGTCGTGGTTGTCATCGTGTTCCCCAGTTGTAGAGCTGTTTGTTGAGTTTCAGGTAGACGAACGTCTCGGTCGCCGAGACGTTCTTGATCGAACGGATGCGCTGGGTGACCAGCTCGAGCAGGTGGTCGTCGTCTTCGCACACCACCTCGACCAGCAGGTCGAAGCTTCCGGCGGTGGTGACGGCGTAGGACACCTCCGTCATGGCCGACAGCGCCTCGGCCACGGGCGTGACGTCGCCGCCGACGCGCACCCCGACCATGGCCTGACGCTGGAAGCCGACCTGGAGCGGGTCGGTCACAGCGACGATCTGCATGACGTCGGCGTCGAGCAGCCGTTGCACCCGTTGGCGAACCGCAGCCTCGGAGAGCCCGACTTCGAGGGCCATCGAGGCGTACGACTTTCGACCGTCGTGCTGGAGCAGCTCGATGATGCGCTTCGAGACGTCGTCGAGCGTGACCGAGGGTCGCTTGCTAGCTGCCCTCAGTGGCACCGCCGCTGCTCGATTGGTCGACACATTACGTATCGTGTCCTGTGGA
>JALYTM010000049.1 GCA_030854305.1 Candidatus Dormiibacterota bacterium | reverse complement strand
CCATCGGGCCGTCGCGGCTCTGACGCTCCGCCAGGGGGCGCGCTGAGTGCAGCTGCTGATCGAGGCGATCGGCTTCGGCATCGCCAGCGGTGCGGTGCTCGCGTTGGGCGCTGTCGGGTTCTCCGTGCAGTTCGGCATCAGCAACATCCTCAACATCACCTACGGCTCGTTGATGACGCTCGCCGCCTACGTCGGCCTGGTTCTCATCAGCCACGGTGCCAATGCGTGGTTGTCCCTCGCCATCGGGGCGATGGCAGTCGGGGTCGTATCGGTTGCGTACCACCGACTGCTTCTGGCGCCGCTGGTCCGGCGAGGCACCCGCGCGATCGCCATGGTCATCGTGACCGTGTCGGCAGGCATCATCCTTCAGTACGTGATCGTTTCCATCGCCGGTCCCGAGTCGCACAGCTACGGCGAGCAGAGCGGCCAGACGCTGCACCTGCTCGGCATGTCGCTGTCGGCCGGCCAGGTGGCGATCATCATCCTCACCGCCGCGCTCATGCTCGCCCTCCACCTCCTGCTCACCCGAACCACGCTGGGCAAGGCGATGCGCGCCACCGCCTCCAACCGGACGCTGGCCCGCAGTTGCGGCATCGCTACCGACCGGGTCAGCGACATCGCCTGGTTCATCTCCGGCTCACTCTGCGGCGCCGCCGGTGTGGCGCTGGCGATCACCACGGTCAGCTTCGACTTCTCGCTCGGCTCGCTGTTCCTCATCCCCATGGTCGCCGCGGCCGTGCTGGGAGGCATCGGTCAACCGTATGGAGCCATGTTGGGAGGGCTCATCGTGGGAATCTCGAGCGAGGTGACGGCCGCGTTCAGCAACCCGAACTACAAGGACGTGGTCGCCTTTGTGATCCTCATCCTCATGCTGTTGCTGCGACCCCGCGGGCTCTTCGGGGCGGCCTGGTCGAGCCGCCGGCTCATGGAGGGATAGAACAGCGTGGCCTGGGAGTACTACGCGGTCGTCATGCTCGTGTACCTCGGCACCGACCTGCTCGCAGTGTGGGGCCTGAACCTGGAGCTCGGCGTATCCGGCGTGGCCAACCTCGCCTACATCGTGGTGGTCGCGGCCGGCGCCTACACCTACGCCGTGTGCACGCTCGGTCCGTCATCCGGCAACGGAGGCTTCCAGCAGTACATCGGCGGTTTCACGCTGCCGTGGCCGCTCGCGCTTCTCGCCGGGGCTGCGGCAGGCGCGGTGGTGGGGACGGTCATCGGTCTCACCGGCCTCAAACGACTTCGCCAGGACTACCAAGCGGTGGCAATGCTGGTGGTCTCGCTGATGGTTGCGACCGTGGTGAGCGCCGACGTTGGGATCTTCAATGGGAGCGCCGGGCTGGCGCTGATCCCCAACCCGTTCGCCGACCTCGACCCGGAGGTGGCTCGCTGGGCGTATGTCGCCGTGGTCGCAGTCTGCTGCGTCATCGGGTTCTTCGTGCTGCGTCGGTTCACAACCGGGCCGCTGGGCCGAACTCTGCGGGCGATGCGCGACGACGACACCGCAGCGTCTGCGGCGGGCAAAGACGTCGTCCGGCTGCGCCTGCTGGTGCAGGCGGTCGGCGGCGCCTTCGGAGGCCTCAGTGGCGCACTGCTCGCCGGCTTCATCGGCGGATGGTCGCCGTCGGCGTGGGTCTACATCGAGACGCTTGCCTTCCTCAGCTGCATCATCGTCGGGGGCCTGGGCAGCGACCGTGGGGTCAGCCTGGGGACGCTGATCATCGCCGTCCTGCTTCTCCAGGGCGTGCAGTTCCTACCCCAGATCGCCTCCAGCCCCGGCCTCAGCGAAGACTTCGGATGGATGATCCTCGGCACTGCCACGATTGTTTTCATCTGGTTCCGTCCCCAGGGCGTCCTCCCCGAGCGCAGGCCGAGGTACATGCGCATACCGACGCCGGATGTGCCCGAGATCACCACGTGAACGGCTACCTCGCTGACGTGCTGCTCGAGGTCGACCACCTCGAGAGGCACTACGGTGGCGTGCGCGCCGTGGACGGAGTGTCTTTCACCGTCGAGCGCGGCAGCATCACCGGTCTCATCGGGCCCAACGGGGCGGGCAAGTCGACGGCCCTGGCGGTGATCGGCGGATTTGTGTCACCGAGCGCCGGCAAGGTGTGGTTCGACGGCGCCGACATCACCGATTTGGCCATGCATGAGCGCGCCCGCCGCGGCCTGGTTCGGACCTTCCAGATGGCTCGCGTGTTCGGGAACCTCACCACCATCGAGAACCTGCTGGTGGCTGCGCCTGCCCAGAAGGGCGAGAGCGCCGCCGGCGTGGTCCGGGGTCGGCGGTTCTGGCGCAACCAGGAGAACGAGCTGGTCGCGGAGGCGCATCGCATGCTCGACGTGTTCGGCATGGCGGCCAAAGCCGATGAGCCCTCACGAAACCTCAGCGGTGGCCAGAAGCGAGCCGTCGAGATCATGCGCGCGCTGATGATGAAGCCGAAGCTCCTTCTCCTCGACGAGCCCATGGCCGGGCTCAGCCCGAGCCTGTCACGCCAGCTCGAGGACGTGCTGCTGCGCCTCGCGGACGAAGGGCTTTCCCTGTTGCTGGTCGAGCACGAGCTCGACACCGTGGACCGCATCTGCGGCAAGGTGGTGGTGATGGCCCAGGGCAAGGTGCTGTCCGAGGGGCGCATGTCCGAGCTGCGGCTCAGCCGCGAGGTCCAGGACGCGTATGTCATCGGCTGAGGACAATGGAGCCCCCGCGCTGCGAATCCGCGGCATCACGGCCGGGTACGGCGGGCCGCCCATCGTCCGGAACGTCGACATGGACGTGCGCCGTGGTCAGGTGGTCGCGATGGTCGGCCCCAACGGCGCCGGCAAGAGCACCCTGCTCAAGGCGGTGCTGGGGCTTGCGCGGGTGGCGGCGGGCCGCGTCGAGCTCAACGGTGCGGACGTCACGGCACTGCCGCTGGAGAAGCTGGCCCGCCGGGGCATCGGGTATGTACCGCAGGTCGATGACGTCTTCGACGCACTGCGTGTCCGCGAGAACCTGGACATGGGCGGTTACCTGTTCAACCGCAGCCAGCGCGCGGAGCGGATGGAACGAGCATTGGACGTGTTCCCGCAGCTGAGGCCGCGGCTCAACCGCTACGTCGAGACGTTGAGCGGCGGTGAGCGGAAGATGACCGCGATCGCGCGCGTGCTCATGCTCGATCCGTCTGTGTTGATCCTCGACGAGCCCACTGCGAGCCTGTCTCCAGAGCTGTCGCGCGCGGTGCTGGAGACCCAGGTCCGCGCCCTCGGCGACCTCGGCAAGGCCGTTCTGCTGGTGGAGCAGAAGGCGGTCGCGGCCCTCAGCGTGTCTGACTGGGCCTACATGCTGGTGCGTGGCGAGGTGGTGATGTCCGCCGACGCCAAAGAGGTCCTCGCCAAGCCGGACATGCGCGAGATCTTCCTGGGGGCGTCGGCGCCGCCGGTGGCCACTACCGGTCGCGGCGCGGTCTGACCGCGGAGGTCCCGGTCAGCCCCGCAGCCCGAGGAAGCGCTCCGCATTCCCGTGCAGGATCAGCTCGCGGTCAGCAGGCGACAACGGCGACTCCCTGACCGCGCGCAGCTCGTCGCGTGCCCACGACCCGTCCTCCGGTCCAAACGGGAAGTCTGTCCCGAGGAGGATGTGCTCGACGCTGAAGAACCGAGTGGCCATGGTCAGCGCCTCGACGGACCCGTTGCTGATCGAGTCGTTGTAGAACCGGCGAAAGTGGTCGATTGCCGGCCCGGTGAGCTGCGGTCCGCTGCTGCCGCCGATGCCCAGGCGCGCGTACTCCGGAGCGGTGGTGCGCGCGAACGCATCGATTCGGGCGGCAAAGTACGGGATCATCGCGCCCATGTGGTGGGTCATGAACCTGATGCCCGGGTACTTCTCGAACACGCCCCCGTAAGCCAGCCGCGCCATCGCCAGCGACGTGTCGAAGGGCCAGGCGAGAGTGCGGTCGAGGACGTCCTTGCCGATCCAGGGATACAGGTTTGCGTGCTGCGGGTGGATCCAAATGGGAAGGTCGACCGCCGCCGCACGCTCGTACAATGGCCACATCGACGGGTCATCGACGGGCTTGCCTTCGATGTTGGAGAAGATCAGCACTCCCTTGAGACCGAGTTCGGCATGGACGCGCTCGAACTCCTCCATCATCACTTCGTCGACGACGGGCATGACCCCGACCCCGATGAAGCGGTCCGGGCGGCGCTTGACGAACTCCGCGATGCTGTCGTTGGCGACGCGGGTCAGTCGGTGGATGTCGGGGCGCGACATACCCAGCCAGACCGGCGGTCGGGCCAGCACGAGAACCTGGATGTCAAAGCCGCTGTCGTCCATGAAGGCGACGCGTCGATCATCGTCGTACAGGTAGGAGCTCTGACCGCGCAGGGCATTGAGCTCGGCGCTGGGGCTGACCTCGGCCAGCGCGTCGATGAGGCGCATCGGGAAGACGTGGGAGTACGCATCTATGACCATGCGACGCTCCGGGTGCGCAGACCTTCGGCGAGAGCACGCTTGGAGATCTTGCCGAAGGCGGACACGGGGAAATCCTCCATCATCTCGAGCCGCTCGGGCAGTTTGAACTTGGCCATGCCGAGGTCGAGGAGGAACGCGGTCAGCTCCTCGAGCCGAATGGTGGCGCCGCTGTGGGGGACCACGCATGCGCACATGCGCTCACCCAGCACCGGGTCCGGGTAGGGCACACATGCGACGTTGCGCACCGCGGGATACATCAGGATCAAGTTCTCGACCTCCTCAGCGCTGATCTTCTCGCCACCGCGGTTCACCAGGTCCTTGATGCGCCCTTCCACGAGGTACGCGCCCGAGGGATGCCGGCGCATCAGGTCACCCGAGCGGTAGAAGCCGTCGGGTGTGAACTGCCGCGCGTTGTACTCGGGCGCACGGTAGTACCCGCGAAGCGTGTACGGGCCGCGGACGGTCAGCTCGCCCACCTCGCCGTCGGCCACCTCGGCTCCATTCTCATCGCACAGGCGCACCTCGTCATCCGGCGACACCGGCGTTCCCACCGTCTCCATGCGCGCCTCCTCGGGCAGGTCCTTGCCGACGAAGAAGAGCGTGCCCTCGCTCATGCCGAAGTTCTCCTGCACGAAGGCGTTGGGGAAGAAGGCGCCCATCCGGCGTCGCAGCTCAGGCTGGAGGCGCTGGCCGCCCGACTGCAGCAGGCGCACCGACGACATGTCATTCCCTGGCGCACTCTCGTCGGAGAGCCAGCGGATGTACAGGGCGGGCACCGCCGCGATGTGCGTGACGTGGTGGCGCTCAGCGAGTGGGAGGATCTCGGTGGCGCGGGTCCCCTCGCTGAGGACCACCCTCGCCCCGTGGAGCAGGAACCCCTGCACACCGGGGCATGCCAAGGGCATGTTGTGCGCAAGCGGCGCCACTGACAGCTGGCAGCTTTCGGCGTCGATGTAGTGCACCGCGGCGGCGGCCTTGGAGTTGTACACGTAGTCGTTGTGGGTGCGGGGGATCAGCTTGGGAACCCCGGTGGTGCCGCCGGAGAGCAGCAGGCAGCATGGGTCGGTGGGGTCGATGTCGACCGGCGGCGGAGACGCGCCGCCGCGCGCTCGCAGGTGGTCCATCAGGACCACGTGGCGCAGACCGGGGTTGGCCGCCTGGACCACCGCGGCGAGAGCAGCGTCGGTGCCGAAGTACGCCACCGCGCCGGACAGCTTGGCGAAGTGGTTGATCTCCAGCCGGCGGTGGGGTGCGAGTGCCAGAACCGGGATCACGCCGAGCATCTGCAGCGCGAAGTACAGGTACAGGAACTCGGGTGCGTTGGGCAGGTGCATGATGACCCGGTCGCGGCGCCGTAGCCCGAGGTCGTGCAGCATCGCGGCCAGCGCGGCGCGGCGCCGTCCGAGCTGCCGATATGTGATCGTCTCGTCCCGGTGCAGCAGGGCGACGCGGTCGGCGTGGCGTTCGAAAAGGCCGCCGAAGACCTGGTCCATGGTGCGGTCCTCCCAGTAGCCGCGCGCGCGGTAGCGCGCTGCGAACTCGGGCGGGTAGGGCACCACCCCGTCGAGGGGGCCGCTGTCCGTCATCTCACGTGGTGGCGCTGAAGCCGCCGTCGATGACGACCACCTCACCGGTCACGAAAGGGTTGCTGGTCAGCAGGCTGACCACGGTGACGGCGACCTCGGCGGGGGTGACACAGCGTCCCAGTGGGGTCATGCGGGCACGTCGCTCCATCAGTCGCTCGTAGTTGTCACCGAGGGCCTGTTCCATCCAGTCGCCGACCATCCAACCGGGCGCTACCGCATTGACGCGGATGGCCGGTCCCAGCGCCCCGGCCAGCGTGCGCGTGAGGTTCACCACGGCCGCCTTGCTCGCCGCATACGGGAACGGCTGCGGCCCGGGGCGCAGTCCCACGATGCTGGCGAGGTTGACAATCGCGGCCGCCGGCGCCTCACGGAGCAGGGGCACCGCGGCACGGGTCACCTGGAATGTCCCGCGCACGTTGACGGCGAACACGCGGTCCCAGTCGTCCATGTTCAGCCCGTCGAGGTCCGACGGCGGCGTGGACACGGTGGTGCCGGCGTTGTTGACGAGCGCGTCGAGCCGGCCGAACTCGCCGCTCACGGTGGCGAGCATGTCGATGACCGCCGGCTCATCGGCGACGTCCGCCTGCAGGACCACCGTGCGCGCGCCCAGTGACGTCGCCTCGGCGGCTGCGTCCTCGGCCGCGGCCCGGCTCCGGTTGTAGTTGAGCGCGACGTCGTAGCCTGCACGGGCGCACGCGACGGCGACGCTGCGGCCGATGCCGCGCGCGGCACCGGTGACCAGCGCCACCGGACGCGCGCACGGTGCGCTCACAGCGCTGCGTCCACCGACTCTGCGGGCGCGGTCAGACCGAGGACCCGTTCGGCGTTGGCGTGGAACACGTCCGACAGCACCTCCTCGCTGTAGCCCAGCTCGTCCCACTCACGGAAGATGCGTTCGTACGGCATGCTGGGGTAGTCGCTGCCGAACATGATCTTGTCGCGCAGCCGTCCGCGGATGTCGCGCTTGAGACTGTCGGGGAAGTACTTGGGCGCCCAGCCGGACATCTCCCAGAAAACGTTGCCCTTGTGCAGCGCCACCGCAGTCATTTCGTCGACCCACGGCCAGCCCGGGTGAGCCGCGATGATGGTGAGGCTGGGGAAGTTGGCGGCGAGCTCGTCGATGCTCGCCGGGTGGGCGTGGCGAAGCTTCGACCCGAGTCCGCCGCGAAGTCCGGCGCCCATCCCGGTGGTGCCCACGTCGACCATGACCGGGACGCCCAAGCCGTCGATGGCGTCGAACAGTGGACGCAGAGCGGGGTCATCGACGGCGAACCGGCCCATGATCGGGTGGAAGTGGAAGCCGAGCACGCGGAGGTCGCGCACCGCCCGGTCGGCCTCGGCGATGGCGGCGCGGCCCTTGTGCGGGTCGACTGCGCCCCACGCCTGCACGATGGTGCTGGGATGGCGGTCACGCATCGCCGCGACGTAGTCGTTGCTGCAGGGCGGCGAGCCGGTGACCGACTCGATGTCGAACGCCACCAGGACGGCGTCGACGCCCGCGTCGTGGAAGTCGTCGACCACGTCGCCCTCGTCCTTGCCGACCCACTCGCGCTTCCAATAGGCAGCCAGCGCTTCAACGAAAGGCCCCTGCGACGCGATCCACTCACGGGTGCCCGGGTAGCAGTGAAGGTCGATTCGTCGCATCACACCGCCGAGCGCGCGTGGCGGCTTCGAAGGGATGCCGCCTGTCGGGCTGGTCTCAACCCGCGCCCTCGATGCTCTCGATGCCCACCCGGTCGCCGGACCAGGAGACGTTGGCGAGCTCCAGGAGCCCCGAACCGTAGAGCCGCTCGAGCTCCGTGGGCATGTCTGCAAAGATGCGCTGCACGAACATGTCATGGCGGATGTAGGCCTTGACAAGCCCCGCCAGCAACGGCGACTCGCTGGTCAGGATGTCCCAGTTCTGGCCGTCTTTGGCCACGCCCCACAGCGCCCACCGCGAGTCGACCACCACCGCCAGATGGCGGGCCTGCCGGGAGCGGTAGAGAGCACCGTCGGTGCTGGCATGGCGGATCACCCGCCCATGGGGGGCCGGGAACGGCAGGCGGCCGAAGTGGACCAGCACGAACTCCGCGCCCGATTTCGACGCCACTGCGACGGCGTCGCGCAGGCCGGCGAGCTCGTCGCGCCGACCGCTCAGGTACACGCGTGTCTGTGCTGTGGCTATGGCTGCTGAGGCGCTCTCGACGGCGGCGCCGAACGACTCCATCCGCGAGACCGGCAGCATCTGGGCGGCTGCCTCGGGATGGGGGAGGGACTCGAGGTCGTGGCGCGCCGCCGCCACGCGCGCCGCGAAGTCGTCTTCCAAACCCTTCAGGAGAACTCTCGGCGGAACTGCCGCATAGCGCGCGGGCTTTTCTCCGGTGCGCACCGCCGCGCCACGCTCGACCAGCCTGCGCAGGGTCTCGTACACCTTCGGCTGCGGCACGCCGGTGTCGTTGGCGATCGAGTACCCGGTGGCCTCCGTTGACTGAAGCAGGCCCAGGTACGTGCGTGCCTCGTACTGCGAGAACCCCAACTGGGTGAGGCGTTCCGCGATTACCTCGGCGTTGCTCGTCATCGCAT
>JALYTM010000315.1 GCA_030854305.1 Candidatus Dormiibacterota bacterium | reverse complement strand
GGCATGGGCGGCGGCAGCGGCGCGGTCGGCGCCGAGCGCCTTGGCGGTGGCGCCGAGGTCGAGCGTCACGCCCGCGGGGACGAGGACAACGGGCGGATCGCCTCCGATGCCGACCGCCCGCCATCCCGGGGCGGGCTCGAAGGCACCGTCGAACACCTTCCGGTCGCCCGCAACCAATGAGAAGTCCTCGTCGTACCCGATTCCGAGCATCGCCTCGCCGACAGTGGGGTCGACGTCTCCATCGGTCAGCGCCGCGGCGCGGAGTGCGACCCTGATGGCCTCGGCGAGCAGCGGACCGACCACCACCGGGCTGCCGGATGACCTGTTGAGGCGGCTCAGGTCGGAGTCGTCACGGAAGCGACTGCAGGCCAGGTCGAGCGCGTCGATCTCCGCGACCACGGCGGCGCGAGCAGCAGCCATCAACTCCTCCCGGGCGACGCCGACGACCACGGACGTTCCCAGTGCGCGCCACGACGAGGTCACCATCGCTCGGTCAGGAGCCCCCCGACGGGACGCCTCCACCGGCACTGACGCCGCCTGAACCGTCCCCGGGCACCTGGACTGGCGGTTGCAGCCCGGCGTTGGGGTCGAGCGTGGGCTGGACCGCGCTTCCCTGGGAGCCGGGCGACGAGATGTTGGTGGACACGGTGCGCCCGGCGAACGTCCCGGCCGCGGCGGCGGCCCCGCCGAGTGTCAACGCCACGGCGACGCTCGCGGCTGCCACGGTGATCTGTACGATGCGACGCCGAGCGCGGTCGCGATCGGCCGGGGTCACCTGGATCATCGCACCAGAGTAGTGGCGTTTTCTTACGGAAAGGTGACTGGGACCCGGCGGGGCGCGGAGCTACCGGCGCGGTCGAGCAGCGATCCGGTGCTCTGGGCCAACTGGCTGCCGGCTGTCGGGCGTCCCATCAGCTCCACCAGCGCGGTGACCAGCTCCTGTCGCAGTACCGGCTCCGTCACGGCGGGGTTCTCGGCGGGGGCTTCCGCCATCAGCCGGCGCCCGGTCACCTCCACGGCGGCGTCCTGCTCGGCCATGGCCCGCATTGCCGCGTCCAGCGACGCCTGCTCGTCCGCGAGGCGCGCCTCCAGCAATGCGATCCGCGCGACGCCCAACTCGGCGGTCGCGGTGGCCACCGCGGTCCCGGCGCCATCGGTTCCCGCGGGCAGAATTCGCGCGAACCAAGCCGCATCGCGCTCTGCCTCGCGGACGCTGCGACGATGGACCACCGCCGTGCGGACCGCGGCCACGGCGAGAACAGCCGCCATCACCAGCAGGCCGCCGATCCCATCGAAGAGCAGCGCCGAGCCCAGCTGCCGATCGCCCCCGCTGACGGCGCTCCACGCCACCGCGACGCCGAAGCCGCACGCCCACCCGATCGCCGCCGCACGCACCACCCGAAGCATGTCCGGAGTCTGGCACCTCTGGACAAACGACGCGAATGGGGTGCGGGATCTTGGCTCGACCGGGCTGCGTCTAGCATGGGCGCGTGGTGGATGCACTGATGCCGGCCGTCTTCCTCGGCCATGGCAGTCCGATGAATGCACTCGAGCACAACCGGTACACCGCCGCATGGCGGTCATTCGGTGCGTCGGTGCCGCGACCCCGCGCCATCCTGGTGGTGTCGGCCCACTGGTACATCGGGTCCACCGCAGTGACCGCGATGCCGTCCCCGCGGACCATCCACGACTTCTACGGCTTCCCCCAGGCGCTGTTCGAGTTCGAGTACCCGGCGCCGGGGTCGACCCCCTTCGCTGAGGAGGTGGCCGAGATCGCCAAGCCGGTGTGGGTCGGCCTGGACCACGACAGGTGGGGGATCGACCACGGCACCTGGTCGGTGCTTGCCCATGCATTCCCGGCCGCCGACATCCCGGTGGTGCAACTGTCGATCAACTCTGCCAAGCCGTTCGACTATCACCTCGACCTCGGCGCCCGCCTCGCTCCGTTGCGCTCGAGCGGCGTGCTCGTGGTCAGCAGCGGCAACGTGGTGCACAACCTGGGTGGCTTGGACTGGGGGAACCCTGACGGAGGGTTCGACTGGGCGCACCGCTTCGACGACGCGGTGCGGGAGAAGATGGAGGGGTCGCCGGCCGATGTCCTCTCCGTCGACGGGCGCCCGGAGTTCCGCCTCGCGGTTCCCACCCCCGACCACTTCCTGCCGCTGCTGTACCTGGCCGGCCTCGCAGACGCCGGTGACCGCACGCCCAACGTGCTCGTCGAAGGCTACACGTTCGGGTCGCTGTCGATGACCTCGTACGCGCTCGATGCGGTGTGTCCAGAGCTCCCGGAAATCGACGCGCCCGCCGCCGGCCTGCCCGATCCCGCGCTGGTGCCCCCGGACGAGACCAACACCTGACGTCGGCATGGCCGGCGCCAAGGTGGGGGCACCCTCAGCGAACGACGCCTGACCCGCCGTCGACCCCGGCCGATGGCGAATCCCGCCCTCAGGTCGCATAATACCTTTGATGGGATTGGGACGTTAGAAGGGATTGGTCTAATTGATTGAGTCACGCCCGGTTCACGAACTGGTGGCGATGCAGGCAGCGCGGCGCTGGGAATC
>JALYTM010000314.1 GCA_030854305.1 Candidatus Dormiibacterota bacterium | reverse complement strand
GCGTGGTCCCCATCCCCGGGGCGTCGGCACTGGTGACCGCCCTGGCCGGCAGCGGCCTGCGCGGCGACCGGGTGTGCTTCCTGGGTTTCCTGCCCCGCAGCCCGGGCAAGCTCCGCCGCAGCATCGAGGCCGGACTGCTGACCGAGGGCACCGTGGTCTTCTTCGAGTCGCCGCTGCGCCTGGCCAGGACGCTGGCCCTGATCAGCGACAGCTGTGGGGAGCGGCCGGTGGTGATCGCGCGGGAATTGACTAAAGTCCACGAGACCTTCCACACGGGCACTGCGGCAGGCCTGGCGGCGGCGTTCAGCGCCGCTCCGCCGCGCGGCGAGTGCACCGTGCTCATCGGAGCCAGATCACGTTGACCCGCCCTCCCGGTACCTTCTACGTCACCGCGGCCATCGACTATGTCAACGGCGCGCCGCACCTCGGACACGCCTACGAGAAGATCGGCTGCGACGTGCTCGCCCGGCACCGCCGTCTTCGAGGTGACGACGTCCGCTTCACCGTCGGCAGCGACGAGCACAGCCAGTCGGTGGAGCGCGCGGCGCGTGCGGAGGGGATGGCGCCCGAGGACTTCTGCACGCGGCAGGTGGCAGCCTTCGCGGCCATGATGGCGGCGTTCGACATCGAGCCCACGCAGTTCGTGCGCACCAGCAGCGACGCCAACCGGCGCACCGCGGAGACGCTGTGGAAGGCGGTCGCCGACGGCGGCCACATCTACAAGGACTGGTACCGCGCCTGGTTCTGCCCCTCGTGTGAGCAGTTCTACACCGAGAAGGAAATCAACGCCGGCCTCTGTCCGGTGCACGAGCAACCGGTGGAGTGGGTCGAGGAGCAGAACTGGTTCTTCCGCCTCAGTGCGTTCGAGGACCGGCTTCTCGAGCTGTACGAGCGCGAGCCCGGCTTCGTCGTCCCCGAGCCGCGGCGCAACGAGATGCTCAACGTGATCCGGGGCGGCCTCACCGACATCAGCATCTCGCGCGGTTTCTCACGCTGGGGCATCCCGGTTCCCGGGGACGACTCGCAGGTGATCTGGGTGTGGTTCGATGCGCTGCCCGCGTATATGACCGGCGTCGGGTACCCCGACGACGACGCGGAGTTCTCGCGCTTCTGGCCGGCCGACGTCCACGTCATCGGCAAGGACATCACCCGCTTCCACGCGGTGGTGTGGCCGGCAATCCTGATGGCCGCCGGGCTGGCGCTGCCCAAGGCGGTGCACGCGCACGGGTTCCTGCAGCTCAACGGCGAGAAGATGAGCAAGAGCCGAGGCGTGTTCGTGGAGCCGCTGCAGCTGGTCGATCGCTTCGGCAGCGACGCGGTGCGCTGGGTGCTGCTCAGCGAGGTGCCATTCGACCGCGACGGCGACTTCTCCATGACCACGTTCGTCGACAGGTACAACGCCGACCTCGCCAACGACTACGGCAATTTGGTGTCGCGCACCACCAAGATGGCGCAGCGGTACACCGACGGACGGGTGCCCGCGGCAGGCCCACGCGAGCCGATCGACGACGAGCTGCGCATCACCGCCACCAGGGTGGTGCCGGTGTACGACGCGGCCATGGACCGCCTGGAGTTCAGCGAGGCGCTCTCGGCGGCGCGTCAGCTGGTCGGCAGGGCCAACAAGCTGATCGAGGAGACGGCGCCGTGGACACTGCAGAAGAACGGTGACCCGCGGCTCGGGACCGTTCTCGCGGAGCTGCTGGAGGCGGTGCGGGTGAGCACCATCCTGCTCCACCCCTTCATCCCGCGGGCCACGCGCCGCGCCGCCGAGGAGCTCGGCATCAGCCTCGACGGAGACCTCACCCACGAGGTGCGCGCCTGGCCGCGGCTGCAGGAGGGCGCTCCGGTGGCGGTGGGCGACATCCTCTTCCCGCGGCTGGACCGCGACGCCGTGCTCGCCGAGGGATGAGGCGCGGCGGGTGATCGACACCGCCGTGCCGCTGGTCGACACCCACTGCCACCTCGTGCTGCTGGAGGAACGCGGGCTGCTCGGCGCCGCGCTCGAGGAGGCGGCAGCAGCGGGCGTGACACAGATCGTCAGTGTCGGCCTCAACTTGGACGACAGCGAGCGCAACAGGCTGATCGCCGAGGCGCACGACAACGTCTGGTTCACGGTTGGCTGGCACCCGCACGAACGGCGCGCGCCCGACGCCGCGCAGCAGCGCGCGCTGGACGAGCTGCTCGCCCATCCCCGTGCGGTGGCGGTGGGAGAGGTGGGAATCGACCTGCTGGTGCGGCCCGGGTACTCGGACACACCGCTGACCGAACAGCAGCGCGCGATGCGGACCATGCTCGAGCTGGCGGCCGCGCACCGCAAACCGGCGGTGGTGCACGACCGCGATGCCCACGACGAGGTGCTGGCGCTGATCACTGAGTTCCCCGGGGTTGCCGGCGTGATGCACTGCTTCAGCGGCGACGCCGCCTTGGCCGCGGACTGCATCCGTGCCGGCTATGTCATCTCCTTCTCGGGCATCGTCACCTTCCCGCGCAGCGAGCCGCAGCAGATGGCGGCGCGGACGGTCGGTCGCGACCAGTACGTCGTCGAGACCGACGCGCCGTTCCTGGCA
>JALYTM010000313.1 GCA_030854305.1 Candidatus Dormiibacterota bacterium | reverse complement strand
GCCTGACAGGTGGCGCGAAGCGCTGCCGGCGGCCGAAGGGGGCGGCGTGCTGCTCGACCTGGGCGTTCACCTCGTCGACCAGGCGCTGACCCTCTTCGGTGCGGTGACCCATGTGTACGGTGAGGTCGGGGCCCGGCGAGGAGGCTCGGACGACGACGTCTTCGTGGCATTGCGCCACGCCTCGGGCGTCGAGTCACACCTGTGGGCGAGTGCCGTCGCCGCCGCGCCGGGTCCACGTCTTCGCGTCCTGGGTAGCCGCGCCGCGTTCACCGTTCCGTTCCTCGACTGCCAGGAGGCCGACCTGCAACGTGGGCTGCTTCCCGACCGGCCCGGCTTCGGGGTGGAGCCGGAGAACCATTGGGGGCGCCTGCAGCACGGCGACGCCGGTGTCCCGGCGCGCAGCGAACGCGGGCGCTGGCTCACGATCTACGAGGGCGTCAGGCTCGCCGTGCAGACAGGCGCCCCTCCGCCGGTAGCCGCCGGCGACGCGGTGCAGGCGCTCGACATCCTCGACACCGTCCGCCGAGTCGCCGCCGGGGACTGAGCGTGCACCGACGCCTTGGCGCTCTGGCGGTCGTGGTGGTCACCGGCCTCGCCGTCGCCGCCTGCGGTTCGTCCCCCGGTCCGCCATCGACAGCCACCACGTCGACCCCGGCGACGGTGCCGCCGGCGCCGGGCGCCACGTCCACGGGGGCGACGACACCGCACGTGATGGTGATCATGGAGGAGAACCGCGGCTACGCCGCCACGCTGGGCTCGTGCGCCAGCGACCCCTACCTTTGCTCCCTGGCGGCCACGTACGCCGGCGTCACCACGTGGTCCGGTGTCTCCCATCCGAGTGCGCCCAACTACGTGGCCTTCGTCAGCGGGGCAACCCAGGGACTCACCAGCGACTGCACTCCGACGAGCTGCGGGCCCTTCGCGGCGCCGTCTCTCGGCGGCCAGCTGAGTGCGGCGGGCGTTCCGTGGCGCGCCTACATGGAGAGCATGCCGTCCGCTTGTTCCACCGCCGGCTCCGCCGGCGACTACGCCGAGAAACACAACCCGTTCCTCTATTTCACCGACGTCCGCTCCGCACCGTCCTGCGCCACGGTGGAGCAGCCGTACCCCGGAGCAGCCGGCATGGTCGCCGCCCTCACCTCCCCCGCCGCGCCCGACTTCGTCTGGATCAGTCCCAACCTCGTCAACGACATGCATGACGGCTCGGTCGCGACCGGCGACGCGTGGCTGCGCACCAACCTGGCGCCGGTGCTCACCTCCTCATGGTTCACCGGTCCTGCCGCCACCGTCATCGTCACCATGGACGAGAACGACGCCCAGTCATCGCCCGGCGGCGGCCAGGTGCCGATGGTGGTGATCTCGACCACCGCCCACGGGCGCGGTCACGTCGCCGCCAACGGCAACCACTACGGCACGCTCCGCTCCATCGAGGAGGCGTACGGACTGCCACTCCTCGGCGCTGCGGCCGACCCCGCAAACGGGGATCTGCTCTCGCTGTTCAGCCGCGCCTGAGCATCCATGCGCGGCGCATACAGGCGGCGCCGCGGAGTCGATCCCGTAGCATCGGCGACATGTCCTCAGCTCAGCGCACACGCGTCTACCTCGCGCGCCATTGCGACGTGCGCAACCCGCAGGGGGTGCTGTACGGCCACCTGCCCGATTTCCCGCTCAGCGAGAAGGGCGTCGTGCAGGCACACGCGATGGGCGCATATCTTGCGTCCAGCACGGCCCGGACCATCTTCGCCAGCCCGCTCGAACGTGCCCAGCAGACCGCACAGATCATCGCGGAGCACATTCCGGGCGCCGAGATCATCACCACCGATGACCTCGTCGAGGCGCGCTTCGGTCTGTACCTCCAGGGGGTGCGGCCCAAGGAAGTGCCCCGCAAGAGACCACTGTGGCTGGTGCACATGGTGCGGCCCGGCCTGCTCAGCAACGACGAGACCGTCAGCGCGATGGCCGCGCGAGTGCAGCGCCCCATCGACCGGATCCTCGAGTCGACGCCCGTCGACGGCGGCATCTGCGTCAGCCACGGCGATCCCATCCAGGCGTTCTGGGTTCGGGCCGACGGCAGGCGCGACTGGGCGCTGCACCGCCTGCAGTGCGCCAAGGGCGGCATGCTCGAGCTCGACTACGCCGACCACCGCTTGGTACGCACGCACTACCGTCCGCCGAAGAGCACCGGCGCACCCGTGTCGACCGCGCCGGCAGAGGCAGGCGGCCACTCCTGAGGGCCGCCGGTCAGCGCTTGAAGGCGTCCGCCACGTCGATACCGGCGTCCCCGCGCCATGGCCCCGGGCCTGCCAGCGCAGCGGTCCGCGCAGCCCGGGGCTCGAGTCGCAGGGTGACCCCGACGATCAGCCCGAGCCTGTCCCCGCTGCCCAGAGCCAGCCCGGCGAGGTCGTAGCCGACCACGTCCTTGAGGGTTCTGCCGCCCGCTGAGATCAGCTCCCCCGCGCCCGTGAGCAGGTCGACGCCCACCACCGTGCGATGCGACACCTCGCCGGCGCCCACGGACTCACCGACACGGTCGCCACGCAGCGGGCCGAGGCCGGTGATGGCCAGGCC
>JALYTM010000312.1 GCA_030854305.1 Candidatus Dormiibacterota bacterium | reverse complement strand
CGAAGGCCTCGTTCACCTGTGGGAAGCCGATCGACTCGATGTCGGAAGTGATCCCATGTTCGGCGCAGAAGTCGAGCATCTCCTGGATCTCGCGGATGCCACCGATGTTCGACCCCGCCAAGCGCCGGCGGGCACCGATGAGAGCACCGGCGTCCAGCGGCGCCGGCGGCGGCAGCCCCACCAGAACCATCACGCCGTCGCGCCGCAACAGCGGAAGGTAGGACGTGTACGGGTGCTGCGCCGAGACCGTGTCGATGATGAAGTCGAAGCGGCGTTGGTGCGCGTCCGACCAGCCGTCGGTGGTGGTGACGGCGAAGTCATCGGCGCCCAGCCGCAGGGCGTCATCGCGTTTGCCCGCCGAGTGGCTGAGCACGGTGACCTCCGCGTCCAACGCGTGCAGGAACTTGACCGCCATGTGACCGAGGCCGCCGAGGCCGCCGACCGCCGCTCGGTCGCCGGCACGCACCCCGAAGTGGCGAATCGGTGAGTACGTCGTGATCCCCGCGCACAGCAGCGGCGCGGTGCCGTCCAGCGGCATTCCCTCAGGGATGCGCAGCACGTAGCTCTCGTCGACGACGATCCGCTCGGAGTAGCCGCCGAACGTCGGCGTGCGGCCGTCCTGCTCGCGACCGTTGTACGTCAGGGACATGCCGCGCTCGCAGTACTGCTCCTCTCCTGCCAGGCACGCCTCACAGTGGCGGCAGGAGTCGACGAACACGCCGACACCGACGGTGTCGCCCACGTTCCACTTTGTCACGGCGTCGCCGGTGGCCTCGACGCGGCCGACGATCTCGTGCCCGGGCACCATGGGGAAGATGGCTCCACCCCACTCGTCGCGCGCTTGGTGGATGTCGCTGTGGCAGACACCGCAATGGAGGATGGTGACCACCGCGTCATGCGGGCCGGGGTCGCGGCGATCGAACTCGAACGGGGCCAGGGGTGACGACGGGCCGGCGGCGGCGTAGCCGCGGGTTCTCAGCATGGGCGACCTCCTGTGCGGTGCCTCCACGGAACGCCCAGTGTAGGAGGAGCTGTCCCAGGCGCGGTCGCGCTGCGCGTGCGCCGCGCCGCCGCTACAGCTCCACCACCGGCACGCTGTCGCCGACGCGCCGGCTCATCACCGCGATGGCGGCCGCGCTGCTGTCGCAGAGGAGAAAGCGCCGGCCCAGCAGCGCCGCCGCCACCCCCGTGGTGCCGCTGCCGGCGCACCAGTCGACCACCAGGTCGTCGGCGCGCGATGAGGCGGCGACGATACGGCGCAGGATCCCGACCGGCTTCTGGGTCGGGTAGCCGGTGCGCTCGGCGGAGTTGGTGGGCACGATGGTGTGCCACCACACGTCGGTCGGGGTCTTGCCACGCGCCACCCGAACGGCGGTCTGCAGTCCGGGTGCCATGTACGGGATGCGGTCGACCTCGGCGAGGTCGAAGTGATGTTCCCCCGGCGTCCGTGCGTACACCAGGATCACGTCGTGCTTCGCCGGCCAGCGCGTGGTGGCGCGCCCGCCGTAGTCGTAGGCCCAGATCACCTCGTTGAGGAAGCAGTCGCGGCCGAAGACCTCGTCGAGAAGCACCTTGCAGTAGTGCGACTCGCGGGGGTCGACGTGCAGGTACAGGGTGCCGTGACGCGCGAGTACCCGCCGCGTCTCCACCAGCCGCGGACGGAGCCAGCCGAGGTAGTCGTCGAAACGGTCGGCGAAGGCGGCCACGTCCACCCGGCTGCGGCTGTACGCGGTGCCACCAAAGCCGCGCTGACCGCCGTGGTCCGTTCGCGTGCCGCGGAGGCGGAAGCCGTCCCTGCGCGAGCCGGTGTTGAAGGGCGGGTCGGCGTACACCAGGCCGGCGCAACCCGAGGGGAGACGTGCCAGCAGGTCGAGGGAGTCGCCGTGGACGATCAGCCCCTCGCCGGGGCTCCGCGGCGGTTCTACCGGGGCCACCGGGTCAGCGTACCGACTCGCCGCGAGCACCCGGCCGATCCGCCCCCTCCGCTACAGTGCGCGCGACGCGGGACCGGGCCCGCGGTGGAGGTGCGAGGTGCAGTTCGGGCGGTACTACGAGGAGTTCGAGGTCGGCGTCACCTACAGACACTGGCCCGGCAAGACCATCACCGAGTACGACGACCACCTTTTCTGCCTGCTGACCATGAACCATCACCCGCTGCACATCGACGCCGACTACGCCGAGCACCACACCCAGTTCGGCCGCAACGTGGTCGTCGGCAACCTGGTGTACAGCCTGGCGCTGGGGATGAGCGTCGCCGACGTCAGCGGCAAAGCCATCGCCAACCTCGAGGTCGAGTCGCTCAAGCACGAGAACCCCACCTTCCACGGCGACACCATCCACGCCGAGACCACCGTTCTCGAAAAACGGGAGTCGGCCAGCAAGCCCGACCGCGGCGTGGTCAGCGTCGAGACACGCGCGTTCAACCAGCGTGGCGAACGCGTGTGCATCTTCCGGCGCCGGGTGATGGTGCCCAAGCGCGATCCCACCCGCGAGCTGCAGCCCGCCGACCTGCCGCCGCCCACCGCGCCGGCGTGACCGACGCCGCGGTGGCGGCGCGGTTCAACGTCCGCCCGCTGCTGCCC
>JALYTM010000311.1 GCA_030854305.1 Candidatus Dormiibacterota bacterium | reverse complement strand
CTCGTACACCACGTGCGGTCGTTTGCCGTAGTCGACCACGCAGCGCACCAGCGACTCGTCCAGCGGGGCGTAGGCGTGGCCGAAGCGGGCAATGCCGGCGCGGTCACCGAGCGCATCGGAGACGCACTGGCCCAGCACGATGCCGGTGTCCTCGACGAGGTGGTGGGTGTCAACGTCGACATCCCCGTCGCCGCTCAGCTCGACGTCCATGCCGCTGTACTTGACGAACGCCTCGAGCATGTGACCGAAGAACGGGAGAGGAACCTCGATGGCCCCGAGCCCGCTGCCGTCGACCGTGACGGTGCAGCTGATGCGTGTCTCCTTGGTCTCCCGCGACGCGGTGGCGATGCGGCCGCTCATGGACTGGTCTCCTCGAGGCGAAGGCGGATGGCATGTTCGTGACCCAGCAGTCCCTCTGCCACGGCGAGCTCGCACGCGGCATCGGCGATCGAGCGGAACTCCTCGACGTCGAGGTCGACAACCGACGGCCAGCGGACGAAATCCATCACCGACAGGGGGCCGCGATACCGCGCCGACCCCTGCGTCGGCAGCGTGTGGTTGGGCCCGGCGATGTAGTCCCCGATCGACACCGGCGAGTACCGACCGCAGAAGACGGCGCCGGCAGCTCGGACGCGGTCGCGCAGCGCCTCCGCGGCCGCGCCCTGCAGCGACAGATGCTCGGGGGCGAAGTCGGCGGCGACGTCGAGCGCTTCCTCGAGGTCCTCGACCAGCACCACCGCTCCGTGCCTCCCCGCCGACGCGGCGATGATCCCGGTGCGTGCCGCCGAGGCCGACTGCAGAGCGAACGACTCCACGACCGCATCGGCGAGTGGGGCCGAGTCGGTGAGACAGACCGCCCAGGCCATGGGGTCGTGCTCGAGCTGGGAGACGAGGTCGGCGGCGACCTCCTCCGCGACCGCGCCCGCGGAGGCGATCACCAGGATCTCGCTGGGCCCGGCGAGCTGATCGATGTCCACCGCGCCGAACACTTCGCGCTTGGCGAGCGTGACGAAGATGTTCCCGGGGCCGACCACCTTGTCGACGGCGGCGATCGTGGCGGTGCCGAATGCCATCGCCGCCACCGCCTGTGCGCCGCCGACGGCGTGCAGCTCGTCGACGCCCAACAGATGCGCCGCCGCTCCGACCACGGGGTGAGCCAGGCCGTCGGCAGCGGCGGGACTGCACACGGCGATCGACTCCACGCCCGCCACCTGGGCGGGGATGACACTCATCAGCACCGTGCTGGGGTAGGCGCCGCGACCACCCGGGACGTAGCAGCCCACCCGTCGCAGGGGCTCCGGCCGCAGGCACAACTCGGGCCGTCCGCGCGGTGCAGTGTCCACCTGCTGTCGGTGAAAGTCGCGGATGCGTTCTGCGGCGGCGGTGAGCGCGTCGCGGACGGGGGGATCGAGCCCGTCCCAGCACGCGGCCATCCACTCGTCGGGCATCCGCACCACCGGCCGGTCGATCCCCTCGATGCGGCGGATCCACTCGCTCACCGCCGCGTCACCGCGCTCGCGGACATCGGCAACGATGTCGCGCACTGCCTCGGCAGCGGTGATCTCTCGGCCGAACGTCCGCCGCAGCTGTTGCGCGGTCTCCTCGTCGGCGGCGGGAATGGTGAACCGGCGGTGGGCGAGCTGAGCGTCGGCGCGCCACTCCGCCGCGGTGACCATCCGCATGGCGGTCACGACGCGCCCGCCTCGACGTGCTGACGGAGCGCCGCCGCGAGCTGGTTCACCGGGCCGCTGCGCGTCTTCATCGATGCCACGTTGACAATCAACCGCGCGGTGGAGGCGCCGATCTGCGCTACCTCGACGAGGTTGTTGGCGCGCAGGGTGGCGCCGGTGGCGACCACGTCGATGACCGCGTCGGCCAGCCCGGCCGATGGTGCCAGCTCGACTGAACCGTGCAGCTTGATCAGCTCTGCCTGCACGCCGCGCACCTCCAGGAAGCGCTGCGCCGCGGCCGGGTACTTGGTGGCGATGCGCATCCCGGCCGGCCATTCGCCTCGCGCCAGCGACGAGGATGCGGGCGCGGCCAATACCAGCCGGCAGGCACCGAAGTCGAGGTCGGCAAGCTCGTAGAGGTCGCGTCGCGACTCCCAGAGCACGTCCTTGCCCACGATGCCGCAGTCACACGCGCCCATCTCGACGTACACGGGCACGTCGGTGGGACGCACCAGGATGATGTCGTGATCGTCGACGCGCAGCTGGAGCCGCCGCTCGAATGTCTCCGGCCGCAGTGTGGGGGCGACGCCGGCATCGCGAAGCAGGGCGCACGCACTGCCGAGCAGCGTACCGGTGGGGACCGCGATCCGCAGGCCGGGGGCCCGCCCAGCACCGTCGCCGCCGCCGCTACCGCGCATGGTCGCGTCGTGGCAGCGGTCGACGTGGATCACGAAGCCGGTTGCCGGGAGGGGCAGGCCGAAGCGGCCGAGCAGCGTGTCGTACCGGCCGCCCGACCCCAGCGGGAAACCGAGGTCACCGCTGAACACCTCAAAGGTCGGCCCGGTGTAGTAGCCCCAGTCGCGCACCGCACCGAGGTCGAGCTGCACGCGGTCGCCGAGGCCCCGGGCGGCGAGCAGGTC
>JALYTM010000310.1 GCA_030854305.1 Candidatus Dormiibacterota bacterium | reverse complement strand
CTCATGGCCCAGGAGCTGCACCTCGCCACCTACCACATGTTGTGGGAGCTGACTCACATCGTTCTCAACCATCGCGGCATCCCGGAGGGAGCGGCGTGAGCGACGAGGTCTGCCAGGCCGAGGTCTGCATCACCTGTTCCGACCAGCTGCTCGAGGTAGTGGTGACCGCAGTCAGCGCCGACGGCGCGACCGCGCAGGGCACCTGCGACGGGGTGGCCTGCGAGGTGTCCGTCGACCTCATCGACGGCGTCGAGGCCGGCGACCACCTGCTCACCCACGGCGGGGTGGCACTGCAGCGCGGCAGTTTGGAGGCGGCGCGGTGAGCAGCGGCCACGATCCCTTCTCGCGACTGCTCTACCCGATGCTCAGCGAGCAGCCCTCGGTCGACGCGTCCGTGGTGGCCGAGCTGGCGCGCGCCCCGCTGCAGAAGTCGGCCGAGAGCAATGACCTCCGGCGCCGGCTGTTCGACGCGTCCGCCGCCGAGATTTCCCGCTGCTCGCGCGACATCTCCATCGCCATCGCCGCTGGAGGACGCGTGCTCGCCTGCGGCAACGGGGGCAGCGCCACCTCGGCGGCCGACATCGTCAGCGAGCTGCTGCACCCCATCAACGGTCGCCGGGCGGTGGCGGCCCTCAGCCTTACGGCCGACATCGCCGTGGTCACGGCCATCGGCAACGACGTGACCTACGACGACATCTTCGTGCGCCAGCTGCTGGCGCTGGGCCGCCCGGGCGATGTCCTGCTGAGCATCTCGACCAGCGGGAACTCGGAGAACCTCGTCCGCGCCGTCCGCGAGGCCAGGCGCCTCGGGGCACTGACTGTCGGTATCGCCGGTCACGACGGCGGCCGCATGCGCACCGAGGGTGCGCTCGACCACCTCTTCGTGGTCCCGTCGACAAGCGTCCATCGCATCCAGGAGGTGCAGACCACGCTGTACCACCTCCTTTTCGACCTGGTGCAGCGACATCTCATGGAGGTCCCGTCATGTGCCTAGCCATCCCGGCCAAGCTCATCGAGTACGTCGACGACGAACGCAACTACGGCAAGGTGGAGCTGGGCGGCGTCAAGCGCCAGGTCAACACCTCCCTGCTGGTCGGTGAGGACCGGGCCGAGCCCGGTGACTACGTGCTGGTGCACGTGGGCTTCGCGCTCAGCGCCATCAGCGAGGCCGAGGCCAACGAGACACTGCGCATCCTCGAGGAGATGGGGACGGCGTACACCGACGAGCTGGAGCAGCTCCGCGAGTCGCAGGCAATGGAGATCGAGCTGGTCGGTCCCGACTACCGCCGCGAAGTGACCAGGATATGAAGTTCGCCGACGAGTTCCGCGACGCCGACGTGGCCAGGGCAGTGGCCGCGCGCATCGCCGCCGAGTCCGGCGACAAGCACTGGAAGATCATGGAGGTGTGCGGCGGGCACACGCACACCATCTTCAAGTACGGCATCGAGGACCTGCTGCCCGGCAACGTCGAGCTGGTGCACGGGCCGGGCTGCCCGGTGTGCGTGATCCCGATGGGCCGCCTCGATGACGGCATCGCCCTGGCGCGCGACCACGACGTCATCTTCACCTGCTTCGGCGACCTGATGCGCGTGCCCGGCAGCGACGGCAGCCTGCTCGACGCCAAGGCCGCAGGTGCCGACGTGCGCATGGTGTACTCGCCCCTGGACGCGCTCAAGATCGCGCGCGAGAACCCCGACCGTCGCGTGGTGTTCTACGCGATCGGTTTCGAGACCACCGCGCCCTCGACCGCGCTGACGCTGCTCCGGGCGCGCGCCGAGGGGCTGACCAACTTCTTCGTGTTCTGCAACCACGTCACCATCATCCCGCCGATGAAGGCGATCCTCGACTCGCCGGACCTGCGGCTGGACGGGTTCCTCGGCCCCGGCCACGTGTCGACGGTTGTCGGCGTGCGCCCCTTCGAGTTCGTCACCAGGACGTACAACAAGCCGGTCGTGGTGGTGGGCTTCGAGCCGCTCGACATCCTCCAGGGCGTGCACATGGTGATCCGCCAGGTGCTCGAGGGCCGGTGCGAGGTGGAGAACCAGTACACCCGGGTGGTCCACGACGACGGTAACCCCAAGGCGCTCGAGGTCCTCGCCAAGGTGTTCACGCTGCGTCCGCACTTCGAGTGGCGGGGGCTCGGATTCATCAGTCAGAGTGCGCTGCAGCTCAACGACGATTTCGCCCAGTTCGACGCCGAGCGCGTGTTCACTGTTCCCGGCATCCGCGTCGCCGACCCCAAGTCGTGCCAGTGCGGTGAGGTGCTCAAGGGTGTGCTGAAGCCGTGGGAGTGCAAGGTGTTCGGTACCGCGTGCACGCCGGAGACGCCGATCGGCACCTGCATGGTGTCGTCCGAGGGCGCGTGTGCCGCCTACTACAACTTCGGACGGTACTCGCGCGCCCGCGATCGCGAGCGCGTGCTCGCCAACGGCGAGACCGAGCCGATGGAGGGGATCACGCCGCTGTCGGTGCGGGCCTGATGACCGACGGCCCGGCTCCGGGCAGTGGGGCGGCGGTCCGCGCCGCGGCGGCGCGCATCGCCGACCCCGAGCAGCGCGTGCTCGAGCGCATCGCCGAGATCCGCAAGCGCCGCCCGCTGC
>JALYTM010000309.1 GCA_030854305.1 Candidatus Dormiibacterota bacterium | reverse complement strand
CGTCGCTGTGCGTATGGAGGACCCCGTGGTGTTCGCCGCGAGCACTGCGCTGGTCGCGCGGCTGGTGCATCGCGGCGATGTCGACGGGCTGCGCGTCGATCACATCGACGGGTTGCGCCGCCCGATCCAGTACGCACAGAGGCTGCGCGACGCCACCACACCGACCACCTGGCTGCTGGCTGAGAAGATCCTTCAGCGCGACGAGGAGCCGCCGGCGTGGGCGCTCGACGGCACCAGTGGCTACGACTTTCTCGCCGTCGTCAACGGCCTCTTCGTCGATGGCAGGGGCCGCGACGCGCTGATCGCCCTGCACGAGGAGATGACCGGCCAGCTCTCGGATTTCGCGATCTTCGCGCTCGACGGCAAGCGCGAGATCCTGCGCACCACGCTGGTCAGCGACGTGGAGCGCCTCACCGGCCTGCTCGCGGACATCTGCGATGCCTACCCGGCCCAGCGCGACCACACGCACAGCGAGTTCCGCGAAGCGATCGTCGAGCTGGTCGCGGCGGTCCCCGTGTACCGCCCGTATATCGATCCACGTACACCGCCGCCGTCAAACGTGGACGCGGCGCTCATCCGCGGCGCCGTCCGGGCCGCTCAGGGCAACGCCCCGGACGTCGACGGCCGGCTGCTCGACTTCATCGCCGACCTCTTCGTGCTCGGCGAGGCCAGGGACGTGGCCACCTCCGACGAGGACCCGCACCTCGCGGAGAGCGACCTCGTGCTCCGCCTCCAGCAGCTGTGCGCGGCCACCATGGCCAAGGGCGTGGAGGACACCGCGTGTTACCGCCAGCTGGTGCTGGTCTCGCTCAACGAGGTCGGCGACTCGCCCGCGCATTTCGGCATCGGCGTCGACGAGTTCCACGCACGCAACGCCCACAACCAGGAGCGGCGGCCTCTCTCCATGCTGGCCACCTCTACCCACGACACCAAGCGCAGCGAGGACGTGCGCTGCCGCATCGACCTGCTCAGCGAGATTCCCGAGGAATGGGGCGCGGCCGTGCACCGCTGGCGAGCCATGAACAGCGCGCACAGTGACGACGGGCGTCCCGGCGCGGCGATGGAGTACCTGCTGTA
Organism: Candidatus Dormiibacterota bacterium; assembly: GCA_030854305.1. GTDB lineage: Bacteria > Chloroflexota > Dormibacteria > Aeolococcales > Aeolococcaceae > Aeolococcus. The sequence continues at coordinate 1,536 of JALYTM010000309.1, read as the reverse complement.
CCAGACGCTGGTCGGCGCCTGGCCACTCAGCACCGACCGGGCGGTCGAGTACCTGGAGAAAGCCGCGCATGAAGCCAAGCAGAAGACCAGCTGGCTGCAGCCCGACGAGGGCTACGACGCCGCCCTGCGCAGCTTCGTCATCGCGGTGCTGGCCGATTCGCTCTTCATCGCCGACCTCGAGGGGTTCGTGTCGACGCTGGTGGACTGGGGCTGGATCAACTCGCTCGGTACCGCCCTGCTCAAGCTCACCTCCCCGGGCGTGCCCGACATCTACCAGGGCTGCGAGCTCTGGGACCTGAGCCTTGTCGATCCCGACGACCGCCGCCCCGTCGACTACGCACTGCGCCGCGAGCTGCTTTCGGCCGGCCGCGGCCGGGTGGCTGCAGCCACCTGGGCGGAGGACCGCGCCAGCGGGGCGGCCAAACAGCTGCTCATCCGCGACGCCCTGGCCCTGCGCCGGCGCCTCCCTGAAGCCTTCGACGCCCGCGGCGCCTACGCGCCGGTGCGGGCCGCGGGTGAATTCTCCGATGATGTCGTCGCCTTCATCCGGGGTGCCCCCGCAGCGGTGATCGCGATCGCACAACGCCGTCCCCTCGCGCGGAGGGGCCAGTGGGGAGACACCGTGATTCCGCTGCCCGAAGGTGACTGGCGCAACCTCTGCGACGGCGCCATCGTCCCCGGCGGCAACACCGCCCTCGCCGGCCTGCTCGCGGGCTTCCCCGTGGCGCTCCTGGAGAGGGCTGGGTGACGGTGGGAAACATCCCCGCCTGGCCGGGCCGCGCCTACCCGCTGGGCGCCACCGTTGGCGAGGACGGGACCAACTTCGCGCTCTACGCGTCGGCTGCCGAGGCCGTCGAGCTCGTACTCCTCGACGAGTCGGGCGGCCTGCTGGCAGCGTACGACCTCATCGAGCAGACCGACCTGGTCTGGCACGGTTTCGTTCCGCGCATCGGCCCGGGGGCGAGGTACGGCTTCCGCGTGCACGGCCCGTACGACGCCGACGAGGGCCTGCGCCACAACCGCCACAAGCTACTCCTCGACCCGTACGCACGCGCCATCTCCGGGTCGGTGAGATGGGGGCCGGAGGTGTTCGGATACGTGTGGGGCGAGGGCGACGACGAGATGAGCGAGCTCGACTCCGCCGCGCAGATGCCGCACAGCGTGGTCGTCGACACCGCGTTCGATTGGAGCGGCGAGACGCGTCCCGACGTGGCCTGGAGCGACACGGTCATCCACGAGACCCACGTGCGCGGCTTCACGATGCGCCACCCCGATGTTCCCGAGCACCTGCGGGGCACCTATGCCGGCCTCGCCCATCCCGCGGCCATCGAGCACTTCACCAAGCTTGGGATCACCTCCGTCGAGCTCATGCCGGTCCATCACTTCGTCGACCCGCAGCACCTCGTCGACCAGGGGCTGAACAACTACTGGGGCTACGACAGCATCGGCTACTTCGCGCCAGACCGCCGCTACTCCAGCACCGGCGACGACGGCGCGCAGGTCGCCGAGTTCAAGACGATGGTCAAGGCGCTGCAC
>JALYTM010000048.1 GCA_030854305.1 Candidatus Dormiibacterota bacterium | reverse complement strand
CATCCGCGCGATCCTTGACCGGGCACAGCGCCTCGGCCTGATCGACCCCGCCGCCGACCTCGACCTCGCCGTCACGCTCTGCACCGGCTCCTGGTACGGCCGCGCCCTCGCCGAGCCGTTGCCACCACCGAACTGGCCAACCCGCACCGCCGCACTCGTCTGGCGCGCCGTCGGCGGCACACCCCCAGAAGGACCGACCCGTCCCAGCTGACCATGGGGGAATTCAGGCGGTCCGAGTGCAGATCGAGAACGAGCAGGGTCACCGCAATGGCGAGCACCCCGTCGGAGCACGCCTCCACCCGGGCGCTCTCCGGGAGCCGTGACAAGTGATCAGAACTCGCGGCCGTCATAACATCTCCATCTGAACCCCAAGCCGGTCTGTACCGCCGGCGAGATCGCCGAGCGGCGGGGTGTTCACGGTGCGAGGTGTGCTTGCAGGGTTTCGGTCATGACGGCCAGTAGCCGTTGCAGGTCGGTGTGCTGCTGGGCGGTCAGCCGCGCGACGGCTATCCGGTCGATTCGCTGTCGTAGAGATTGCACGACGTCCTGGACCTCGTGAGCCCGGCCGGTGAGGTAGATCAGCTGCCGTCGGCGGTTCGTCTCGTCGGTCACTCGGCTGATCAGCCCGTCGCGCTCCATCCGGCGCAACGTGAGCGCCATCGTGGGCTGCTCCACGCCCGCGATCTTGGCAAGCTCGGTCTGGGTGCGACCGTCCTGCTCGTAGAGCGCGAGCAAGGCGGGCAATTGACCGGGACTCACGCCGTGCGGCGCGAGGTCCACGGCGATGGCCTGGCCGGTGAGCCGGGCGGCGAGGTTGACGCGGTAGCACACCATCTCCTGCGCCGAGGACGGCGCCGGATCGGGGGTGCCGGTGCGCGGGTTCACCACTGCTGTACTCCTTGACACCGATTCATAGCACGCTATTGTTCATAACTGATAGCAGACTATGATTGTAGCGGTCCGATCACCTCGGGACGCTGGGACGCTCCGGCTCGTCCATCGACCGGCACCTCATCGGAAAGGCGTGGCGAGCATGGCAACGGCGATCACTTACTCGAAGTTCGGCGGACCGGAGGTCCTCCAGGTCAGCGAGGTCGAGCCGACGCCCCCGGGACCTGGCCAGATCCGGGTTCGGGTAAGGGCGACCACCGTGAACGGGATCGACTTGAAGCTTCGGCGCGGGATGAACCCGCAGGCGAGTTTTCCGGTGGTTCCGGGGCTCGATGTAGCCGGCGTGATCGACGAGGTCGGCGACGGGGCGAACGCCACGCTCGGTGCGGAGATCCTCGGCGTGGCCGATGGAGGCTCCTACGCCGAGTTTGCGCTCGTGAGCCACTGGGCCAGCAAGCCGGCGGACCTCAGTTGGGAACTCGCGGCGGCGATCCCGACCGTGGGGGAGGCAGCGTATCGGGCACTGAAGCATCTCGATCTGCGTCCGGGCGAGACGCTGCTGGTCACCGGTGCCGCAGGGAGCGTCGGAGGGCTCACCACCCAGCTGGCCGTGTCTCGCGGCGTACGGGTGATCGGCTCGGCGTCCGCAGCGGATCAGGACCGGCTGCGCTCCTACGGCGCCGTACCGGTGCGCTACGACCAGGACTGGGTGAGCGAGGTCCACAGGCTTACCCCTGACGGGGTGGACGCGGCGCTGGACACCGCCGGCGCCGGCGTGCTGCCGCAGCTCATCGAACTGGCCGGCGGCGTGCAGCGGGTGATCACGATCGCCGACGTCGGTGCTGAGCAGCTCGGCGTGCGGTTCACCGGCGGCGACCCGGGCGATCGGGCCTGGGAGTCACTCGAGCAGCTTGCCTCGCTGGCATCATCGGGCAAGCTCGACCTGCCGATCGACCGAAGCTACGCACTCACCGATGCGGCTGCGGCACACGCGCACCTCGAGTCCGCGCACCGCTCGGGAAAACTGATCCTGACGGTCTGAGAGCGAACGATCTGAGCGTGCGCTCAGAGAGCTCAACAAAGCCGGCTCCACCGCTTCTGAGGCGAAATGTCAGGCGCTTGGCGGCCCGACCCGGCTTGCCGCGGGCGCAAGCAGACGCGTTAGAGAGTCCTCGGCGCCGTGAACGATCGCGCCGACCCTCGGGAGTGCCAGCATGTGCGCAAGGACATGGATGGGCTTCCTGCGCCCATGGCGTTTACCGGCTCCGGAGCTCCACCTCTTCCGTCGCACGGTCGCGATCGCCGATCAACAGAAACACAGTGAGCTCATCGAGCAGCCGCCCCAGCCCGCCATCCGCAACCGGTGACGTTCCGGGAATCGGGACGGTTGGTTGAGGCGGCTCTTCAACTGAAAGAGTTGATCCTCATCGTGCGTCTTGCGGAGACGACGTCCCTCGCTGACTTCTTGTTGCGGAGCGGAGTTGATCCACGATGCTCACTTGATGAGTACGCAGGCTGACTTGGCCAAGACACCCACCCCGCTGGTTCATGCTGCTGGCGTGGACTCGATCGCCTCCTTGAGGTACTCCAGCTCGACTCGGGCATGGTGACGATCCTTTTCGACGCCGTCGAGCAGGCGCCTGAACACCAGCCAGAGCATGCGGCCAAGGAGACCCTCAGGGAAGCGGGCCCATACGCGGGCGCTGAGCAGGCTCGCTTCAGGCTCGTGCGGGTCGACGCGCCAGGTAACCCCCTCGGCGATTGTGAACGTTACGCCGTACAACCGGTAGCGCATGCGGTCGGCTTCCCAGGTGACCGCCCTGCCTGAGTCGATGTCGGTGACGACACCGACACCCTCTCCGGGAACTCCGGCGATCTTCTCGCGAATCCGGAACCGGGTTCCCACACCGATCTCCACGGGATCGCCACGCTTTGTGACCTTGTCAGCGTGGTCGAGCAGTTCGATGCGCTCGTGCTCGGGGTTGGATGGTGGCCACCATTGTTCGATGTCGAGGAGTGCGGCCCACACTCGTGCAGGACGGGCCTCTATCAGGATGGATTCGGTGAAGTCCAGCATGACCGCTCCTCGACTTGGCTCTCGCGACAGGCCTCCATTGGAGCACGCAGGCCATGGCCACCGTTCCCGCGCGCGGTTCCTCGACCGGTTCGGGTTCGGGTATCGGCACCCCGCCTACGACGATGGGAAGCGGGTGACGTAGCGACGCTGCCAAGGCGTCTCAACGGCTCGTTGGTCGTAGTGCTCGCGCACGTAGGCGACTGCCTCGGGAGGCGGAACGCCGTCCAGTATGGCCATGCAGGCCAACGCGGTGCCGGTCCTTCCGCAGCCCCTGCCGCACGCGAGCTCCACCCGCTCGTCCGGACTTCCCACGAGACGGGCTCCGGTCGCTTGTTGAGCAGGTACACCCCGAACTCGGGCAGAGCCCCATCCAGTACCGGTCGATTCAGCCCACGGCCGCGCACGAGTCGGCCAGAGGTCAGGGACAAGATTCCAGGGCCTCCCGAACACCACGCGCGCATGCTCGAGAACGTATCGCTGGAGTTGGGGCTCACCGGTGCCGCATCGGGATCCGTCAGCGAACAGGAGTAGGGGACCGTCGGTCCGTCGGGGAGGTCCTGTTTTGCTTACGACGACGGATCGACGAGGAGTTCGTGGGCCAGTTCGCGGAGTTGCTCTTTGGCCTGGGCGAGCGCCAATCGACCTTGATCGGTCGCGAGGTAGCGGCGCCGCGCTCGCCCGGCCACCACCTCCGACCTCGAGCGCAGCAGCCCCTCGGCCTCCATCTTGTGCAAGGTGGGATACAGCGTTCCCGGACTGATCTGGTAGCCGTGGCGGGCCAGCTCTTGGGCCATCCACGCGCCGTGGATCTCCCCCGCCGCCGCGTGATGAAGCACGTGCAGCCGCACCGTACCCCGAAGGAACTCTCGCACGACCGCAGCCTAACCGATAACGAAATACGATATCGTGTCTCGTAATCAATCAGGAAGGGCCCACCCGATGGCCACCGTAAGCATCCGCTACATCGTCGATGACGTCGACGCCGCCATCGCCTTCTACTGCCAGCACCTCGGCTTCCGTGAGCAGATGCACCCGGCGCCGGCCTTCGCCATGCTCTCCCGGGGCGACCTGCGCCTGTTGCTCAGCGCGGCTGGTGGCACTGGCCCCGGCGGGGGCTCCGCGGCCATGCCCGATGGCCGAACGCCCGAGCCCGGAGGCTGGAACCGATTCACGGTCGAAGTCGAGGATCTCGAAGCAACCGTTGAAGCGCTGCGCCAGGTGGGGGCCCGGTTCCGCAACGACATCGTCGGCGGCGTCGGCGGTAAGCAGATTCTGCTCGACGACCCATCGGGCAATCCCGTCGAACTGTTCGAGCCCACCATCGCCGAGGCCAAGCTCTGACCACGACCTTGATCGCCCCTCCACGCGAGACGCTGCCGGGCGTCGCTGTACTTTCACCTGCCCGCCTACAACACCCCCGACCGTCTGCGGCTCGATGCCGGTCGTAGGGCAGGCGCAGCGAAGACATCCCGCCCGTTAGCGATCCCCAACTGGCGCAGCCGCCGCGGCCTGCTCGTGTCCGCTGCAACCACGGCAGGAGTCTCTGCGAAGGCCCGTTCTGCACGTGGGTCGGTGAGATGCTGGACGGCCTGACTGAACTGGCGAGCCGCGGCGAGTTGATCTTGCCGCCCGGGGAGGTTCATTCGGCGAGAGAATGGATGCGATCATGCCGGCTTGGATATGCGCAACGTGTGCAGTGCAGCAGTCGGACACGGCGGAGCCCCCCGGGCGCTGCCCGATTTGCGTGGACGAGCGGCAGTACGTCGGCTGGGAAGGTCAACGCTGGACCACCACGACTGAGCTCGCCGAGAACCATGAGACCGATCTGCGGGAGGAGGAGACCGATCTGCTCGGCGTCGGCATGAGCCCGGCGTTCGGGATTGGACAGCGTGCACTGCTGGTGCGAACACCATCGGGAAACGTGTTGTGGGACTGCACAGCCCTGATCGATGACGCAGCGCGAGAACGGCTCCTCGATCTCGGCGGTATCGACACGATCTGCATGTCCCACCCCCACTTCTACGGCGCTCACGTCGACATCGCCGACAGCTTCGACGCCCGCATCCTCATCCCCCGAGCCGACCAACAGTGGATCCAACGTCCTTCACCGCGCATCGAGCTGTTCGACGAGGCCATCGAACCAGTGCCCGGACTGACGCTGGCACGCATCGGCGGGCACTTCGACGGTGCGGCCGTGCTGCACTGGCCAGCAGGATCCAAGGGCCGAGGTGCGCTGCTCACCGGTGACACCATCACCGTGGTCCAGGACCGGGACTGGGTCAGCTTCATGTGGAGCTACCCGAACCTGATCCCCCTCGACGAAGCCACCGTGCTCGATATCGCTGCGCGTGTGGAACGTTTCTCCTTCGACCGCGTCTACGGCGGCTGGTGGGGTCGCGTCGTCGTCCAGGACGGTGCGAATGCGATCCGGCGATCCGCCGATCGCTACGTCTCCCGGATGCGAGGCGAACGAGCCGATCACAAAGCCACACCGCCGAGGTAGACGAAGCTCCAGCGAGCAAGTTGGCGTGGATCGGCATCCGCCGTGGAGAGCGTGACGCCCCTGGTGGTCAGCTCGCACTTTGCTCGTTCGTAGATGGCAATGTGACGCCGCCGCCAGTCCGCGGTCGGGGGTTCCATTTGTCGCCGGCAATCCTCCCGACCAACACATTGGCGGGAACGTCGAGCAGCACGTGCAAGACGTCGTGGCCAGTTGCTGGTAATCCCCCGGCCGGAGCCGACCGACCGTTCGCTTCAGCAGCCACCCCAGCCGCTCAGGGTTGAAGACCCGCCACTCCGGCAACAACTGGACCAACTGCCGAGCGAGGCTTGTCTTGCCGACCCCGAACGGCCCGTTAGTCCAGACGCTCATGGATCAACCTTAAGTTACGCAGAGGATGCCCGCTTATGCTTGTCGATCGCTTACCGGTCCATTGCGATCGTTGGGCCGTGCCGGTCCATCCAAGCGATTAGGCCATTGAAGACCTCCAGCGGGCCGGTGCGCCCCGAGGCCATGTGGTTGCTCCTTGCGCACTCAAACTGTGCCCTGAGTTCTTCCACGACGATGGCGGGCGTCATGCCGGGATAGGTGTCACACATGACCGCAACCCGCCGGCGCCTGCTCGGCCCACCGGCACCGAGTCGCTGGTGACATCTGCGAAGCCCCACACAGCGTCGGCAAAGTCGACCGCCCGTGAGCCCGGCCCCACTCCGTCGTCCCAATCGATGATCGCGACCGGACAGCCGTCGCGGAAGACCGTGTTGTGCGGACCAGCCCCGGTGGAGCACCGTCGAAACCAACCCGCTCAAGATGCCGGAGCAGATCCGCGATGTATGCCGACCGAGCGTTCAGGGGAATCCGCACGGTACTGCCGACCCGGACAACCCGTCGCTGCGCGCCGCCAGCGAGCAACTCTCCTTCTTCAGGCCGCATCATCCGTCTGATCCTCGTGCACGAGAGTGGCTAGCGAAAGCGGGACGTCCCGTTCGGCGATCCGCCAACGGCCATGTGGATCGCGATGCATGTTTCGCCACGGACGAGGGCCTATCGCGCCTCGCTACCGTCCCTGATCGTGCGCGCCAGCTCGTCGACCTCGTGAAGGTGGCCCGCCGCGACCTCCATCACCAGGCGGTAGACCTCGTCGTTCGTCAGGGTGAGCCGGCGACCATTGATTCCGAGGAAGGCGATGGTGGCTGCCAGCGCCAGCCGCTTGTTCCCGTCCACCAAGGCGTGATTCCGCGCCAGCGAATGCAGCAAGGCCGCAGCCTTCTCCTCCAGAGTCGGGTATGCGTCGCTCCCGAATGCGGAGGCTTGGGGGCGAGCCAATGCAGACTGCAGCAACCCGTGATCCCGGACCGGTGCTTCACCACCAAGGGTTCGCTCGGCGACCTGAAGCAGTTCGGCCAGCGTCAGGTAGATCACTGACCGAGGCGCTCTAATGCCTCAGCGTATCGAGGCAGCTCCTCATCAAGCACTCGGTCGAGCAGCTCAGCGCGACTGTGGTTCTCGACGTACTCGCGCACCGCCTGCCGAGCAACATCCTGCATGGACCGCGACTCGCGTTCGGCGCGAAGTCGCAACGCGTCTGCTTCGGCATCCGAAAGTCGTAGAGTCATCGCCATCATCAAATGGTATCACTGATGACACCACGTTTCGATTGACGAACGCCTTGCGGCAACAGGACGTCACGCTCGTGAGCGTCCGATGAGCCAGCGCATCCATCGCCGTAGAGGGCACATACAAAGTGCTGCGAGTGTCGTGCAAAGTAGCCACGCTGCTGGCCTGCGCGCGGCGGGTCGGAAGGTTACGCCGGACTGAAGGCGACGATTACACTTCTAGGCGGGCGAAGCGCGTGGTCGGGCTGACGGGTTCGAAGCCGAGCCGGAGGTAGATGGACAGTCCTGCCGTGCTGGCGTCGAGGCTGGCCGTTTGCGCGCCTGACTCGTGCGCCCAGTTCAGCGCAGACGCAGTCATGGCCGCGGCCACACCTTGACCTCGCCATCGCGGGTCGGTGTTGACGAAGAAGGCATTGGCATCGGCGTCGAGGGTGCTGCAGCCGGCGGTCGCGCACACCACGCCCTGCGTCGACCGCTGCCAGCAGTTGGGTGGTCGGAGGTAGGGACCGCAGATAGTCGAGGAAGCCCGGCAGTGAGACGCGACCCATCTGCGGGTCGGCGTCCAAGCAGGCCCGTGCCGCGTCCTCCAACGGCACACCGTCGCGGGGGTCGCTGGGCACGCGGTGAACGCGGCGAATGAACAGCCCGGCTGGCAGGGCCAAGGTTGTTGGAACGCCGGAGAGATCAAGGCAGACCATAAACGTGGCCGGTTCGCCCTGCCACCGGGCCGCCTTCCGCAGCAAATCTGTGCAGCGCGCCGCCTCGCGGAAGACGTTCACCATCCGCGGGTACAGATTCGGCAACAATGCCTCCAACAGGGGCGCAGCACGGTCATCGGTGATCAGCACCCGACCGCCGGGGTGTTCGGCGGTGCCGTAGATACCGCAGATACCGGGTCGGTTCACTGTTGTGAAATCGACGGTCACCATGGCCGCGGTCCGGCGCGCAAACGATTCCCGGTAGAGCAGAACCCCTGCCGACGCCATGGCGCCCATTTTAGGGAGTTCGCCCTACCCCCTGTTGCCGCGCGGATCGGGCAGAGCCGGGCGAGCGTCCGCGCCCTCAAACGCGCCTAGAGATCGATCGCGGCCCGAGGTCTGGTCGCTCTCCCGGTCGGCTGGGTTGCTGGCGTGGCCTCCAAAGCGAACATCACCCACACCCCGACACTCATCATCAACGGCACCACCCTGACCACCTTCGACCCCAGCGAAGTCAGACGCGCCATCGAAACCGCGGCCCAAAGAGGCTCATCGAACTTGACCGGGCATGCCGGTCCTCCGTGGTGACGCGGTAGGGCCCGTGACCTCGGTGATCATGGCTGTATCGAGCAGTTCATGGTCACGAAGGTGAGGTCACGGGCTTGGTTCAGGGTACGCAGGTTCAGGGTCAGGATCGGCAGCGCGGGGCGACGCTGCTGCTGGGTATTGAGGGGCTTGATGTCGCCGCCGTGGCGCTCGAGCAGGGCGGCGACAGGGTCGTGGACGTCGTCACCAACCACGAGAGCGCCGCGGGGTGTCCCGAATGCGGAGTGCTCTCCACGTCGGTGAAGGGTCACGCCATTACGCAACCGCGGGACCTGCCCTACGGACCACACCCGGTCCGGTTGGTGTGGCGCAAGCGGCGGTGGCGCTGCACCGAGACGGTGTGCGAACGCGGCTCGTTCACCGAGGCGATCCCACGGTCCCGGCTCGAACGCGGTTGACGGTGCGCCTGCGCAACGAGCTCGCTCACGCGGTGGCTGAGCAGCACCGGTG
>JALYTM010000308.1 GCA_030854305.1 Candidatus Dormiibacterota bacterium | reverse complement strand
GACGTCCCATCAGCGCGCGGGCAAGCACCACCCGTTTCTGGACGCCGTGCGGGAGGGCCGAGGGGAACGCGTGGGCGCGGTCGGCGATGTCCAGCTCAGCGAGGAGGGCCATCGCCGCCTCAGCACGCTCCCGCTCACCGCGGTCAGCACGGGGCAGCGCGAGCAGGTCGCTGACCATGTTCGTCGCTGCCGGCGCGCCCAGCATCACGTTCTCGAGGACAGTCAGGCGCGTCCAGAGGCCGAGGCCCTGCAGGGTCCGGACGATGCCGAGCCCGGCGAGCTGCGAGGCGCGCATCGCCAGCAGCGAACGCCCCGCGTACGTGATGCTTCCGTGGCTCGGCGTCGCCAACCGCGAGATGGCATTGAACAGCGTGGTCTTGCCGGCGCCGTTGGGTCCGATCACGCCGAGGATCTGGTGCGGGCGCATCTCGATGGAGACGCCCTGCAGAGCAACCACGCCTCCGAAATGCACCGACAGGTCCGTCACCACCAACGCGGCAGGCGACGATTCGGCAGACCTCGCATTGATGCGTCGCATCACCACCCCTGTGCTCCACGGGTGCCCCGGCGCCGGATGCTAACATGAATCCTGAATCACTTTCCAGCTCGCTGGGAGATTGGGAATGGCGCCTGCGGTTCGCGCGGAGATCGGTGCCCTGACGCCGCGCGGTGAGCGCACGCGCAACCGGTTGGTCGCGGCCGGCGAAGAGGTGTTTGGCTCACGGGGCTACCACGACGCGTCGATCGCCGAGATCACCCAGACCGCGCATGTCGCGCAGGGCACCTTCTACCTGTACTTCGACGGCAAGCGCGAGCTCATGAGCGCTGTTGTGGAGAAGCGCGGGCACGAGCTTCGCGAGACGCTGGCGCGCGCCACCGCCGGGGTGACCGGTCGCCTCGCCAAGGAGCGGGCGGGCTTCGCCGCCTTCTTCACGTGGATGGCGCGGCACCGCGGGCTGTACCTCATCGTTCGGCAGGCGGAGTACGTCGACGGGCTCGTTTACCGCGGCTGGTACCGGCAGCTCGCCGACGGGTACGCCACGGCGCTGCAGGGGGCCATCGACGACGGTGAGATCGCCGACGTCGAAGATGTCGAGACACTGGCGTATGCGCTGATGGGGATCGCCGACTTCGTCGGTCTTCGCTGGCTGGTCATCGAGCGACGGAAGGCGGTGCCGGCGCGCGCGCTGACCACGATCGCGCAGGTGGTGGAACGCGCTCTCGGCGCGGCCCCGCGCGCGTGAGCTTCTCCCTCACCCCGGAGCAAGAGCTGCTCCAGAAGACCGCCGCGGAGTTCGTGGAGCGCGAGGTCGTCCCGCATCGCGCGCAGTGGGATCGCGTCGAGACGGTGGACCGCGCGATCGTCGGCAAGCTCGCGGAGCTCGGCTTCCTGGGTGTCACCATCCCCGAGGAGCTCGGGGGCACGCCGGTCGACTACCGTGCCTACTGCCTGCTCATGGAGGAGCTCGGTCGCGGGGACTCCTCGGTGCGCGGCATCGTCAGCGTCAGCCTCGGCCTGTTCGGCAAGACGCTGTACGCCGAAGGCACCGACGAGCAGCGCGCCGAATGGCTCCCGGGGATCTGCTCCGGTGCCCACCTCGGCTGCTTCGCGCTCACCGAACCGGGCGTCGGCAGTGACGCGGGCAACCTGGTCACGCGTGCGCAGCGCGATGGAGACGACTGGCTGCTCACCGGGGAGAAGATCTTCATCACCAACGGAGGCTGGGCCGACCTCGCGCTGGTGTTCGCGCGCAGCGGCGGCGAGGGCCCGCGCGGCATCACCGCTTTCGTCGTGCCGACCGACGCCGAGGGATTCGCCAGTGCCGAGATCAAGGGAAAGCTGGGGCTCCGCGGCCAGGCGACGGCGTCGCTGCGGCTGGATCGGGTGAGGGTGCCGGACCGCAACCGCCTCGGCGAGGAGGGGCGTGGCTTCAAGGTGGCCATGGCCGCGCTCAGCCGTGGGCGCATGAGCCTGGCGGCGGGGTGCGTGGGCATCTCGCGCGGCTGCCTTGAGGCAGCCGTGGCGTACGCGCAGGAGCGCGAGCAGTTCGGCAAGCCGCTCGCCGCGCACCAGCTCGTGCAGGAGATGCTCGCCGACATCGCTGTCGAGACTGACGCGGCGCGAGCGCTGACATGGATCGCCGCCGACCTCGCCGACGCCGGTGAACGCATCGACCTCGCCGCCAGCAAGGCGAAGTACTTCGCCAGCGAGACCGCCGTGCGCTCAGCCAACCGCGCGCTGCAGGTGTTCGGCGGCTACGGATACATCGACGAGTACCCGGTGGGCAAGTACCTGCGCGATGCCCGTGTCACCACCCTGTATGAGGGCACCAGCCAGATCCAGAAGCTGATCATCGGCCAGGCGCTGACCGGGATCAGCGCGTTCGCCTGATGGCCGCAGGATCGGCGTACTTCGCGGCCGCGGTGCGCACGCCGATGGGTCGTGCGGGTGGCCGGCTCGCCTCCGTCCGTCCTGACGACCTCGCCGCCGAGGCCGTGCGCGCGCTGCTCGCGCGTGTTCCCGCGCTCGACCCGGCGCGGGTCGAGGAGGTGGTCTGGGGCGCGGCCAACCAGGCCGGCGAGGACAACCGCAATGTCGCCCGCATGGCCGTGCTCCTCGCCGGCC
>JALYTM010000047.1 GCA_030854305.1 Candidatus Dormiibacterota bacterium | reverse complement strand
CCGTGCGGCGGCGACGTCAGCCTCACCGCGAGCCACAACAAGTTCACCCTGGGCGGCGCCTCCGGGGCGTCGGCCATTTTCCTCATCGCCAATGTCGGCAACACGCTGAACGCCACGCTGACCGACAACAGCGGAACGGTGACCCGTCCGACCGCAGGCATCACCATCGACTCGCGCGGCGGACACATGTTCGTCACGCAGCACGGGAACCACATCAACCAGAAGTAGCAGTCGGGCTTCCGCCGAAGCGAGAGGGACCGAGCCGCGCTCGGTCCCTCTCGTTTTCCAAGTGCACGCCGCACTAATAGCTCTCGGTTGCTGCGGAGCGGAGCCACCGTGCCAGCACACGGGGCCTTGGCTTGACCACGGCACCGACATCATTCAGACGGCTCACACAGCCTCGCGCGGCACGTATGGCATTCGCCGTGTCCACGCGGAGCTGACCCTTGGGCACGGCATCGCCTTTGGACATAAAGCCATTGAGCTGCTCATGCGGTGCGCTGGGATCCACGGCATCTCGGGACGCCCGCGGTACCGCGCATTTGGGCTCGGTCAGGACGATGACGGGCGAAATGACGTCATCCTGCCCCGTCCGTGGGTGAGTTGAGAGCGCTCCGAACGCGACCACCCCGCGGCGACCTAATCCGTTCTCCGAGCGGTGTGGCGCATGTTGGCCCGTGGTTTGCGCCTGACCGGCGGGCGGGCCGTAGGAGCGGCCATCGTGGGAGCGGCGCTTGCCGCGGCCCTGGTGCCCATCGCGCCACCCGGTGTCCCCGTGCTCGCCGCCGGGCTGGTCGCCGCAGCTTGTGGAGCCACGCGATGAGCGGCGTGTGGTTCGTCGTTGGTGGCGTCGCCATCGTGTGTGCGGTGATCCGGTTAGCTGTACCGCTCGCCCTTGGGGAGCGGCACTTTCCGCGGCTGACGATGCGCTCGACCTCGCCGTCCCGGCGCTACTGGCCGCGCTCGTGGTGACCCAGACGTTCGGCGCCGGCTCGTCCTTGACGCGCGGATGGCCGGCTACGGCGCCGACACCATGCGCAAGGCGAGCTGGATCGCCGAATCGCTGTCGGTTGACCCGATGCCCGCTGTCGAACTCGTGGCGCCGCTGGCACTGACCTCGTCCGAGCTCCAAGCCGTCCACGACCGAGCCTTTGTCGAGGCAGTCAGAACCGGCCGCCCACTCACGCTGGCAGAGTCACAGGGCTTCGACTGGGACCCCGGCATGTGGGTATCCGTGTCCTCATCCAATGGGGGAGCGGTGGCCGCAGCCCTGGCGGCGCTCGACGACGGCGTCGCCGGCTCCCTGTCCAGCGGCCTTCACCACGCCCGCGCCGACACAGGCCACGGCTACTGCACGTTCAACGGACTCGCGCTCGCCGCCCGCACTGTTCTCGATCGCCGGCCCGGACGCGTCCTCATCGTCGACCTCGACGCGCACTGCGGAGGTGGCACCGCATCGCTCGTCGCGGATCAGCAGCGCATCCACCAGGTGGACGTCGCCGTGGACTACTTCGACCACTACGCGCCGTCTCCCGGACGAATCGAGCTCGAGCTCGTCCGCACCGCGGGGGACTACTTGGAAACCGTCGACGCGACGCTCGCTACGGCGGCGCAGCGCGGGCCGTGGGAGCTGGTTCTCTACAACGCCGGCATGGACCCGTACGAGGGATGCGACGTCGGCGGCCTTCGCGGGATCACCGAGGATTTGCTGGCCGACCGCGAAAACCTTGTCTTCCGCTGGGCGGCATCCCACGGCTGGCCCATCGCGTTTGTGATCGCCGGCGGCTACGTCGGGAGCCGCCTGTCGCGGGGCACTCTCGTCAGGCTCCACCGCCATACGTTGTCGGCCGCAGCCGCAGTCCCCGCCCCCACCAACTGACCAGCCGGCGGCCTCCGCCCTAGCTGAGTCGCGCCGGAATCGAGAGCGACTCGGCCAGCGACCCCATGTCACCCTCGCGGGCCATAAACACCGCGATCTCAACGTCAGCCTGCTCCGCGTACGCCGCCATCAGCGCGTGCTCCCCGATCACCGCCAGCTCCCGAGGCGCCCGCGTCGTCACCCACCTCTCCGGGTTCTCGCGTGGTCCGGGAATCGAGAATCCCATTGCCGTGAGCGCCGCCACAGCCTCCGACGTCAGCGGTCGGTCACCACAGTGCTGGCAACCACGATCCCGCGAGCACACCTCCGCCCACAGACCGCCCCCCAGCACGCGAAGCATCACGTAGTTGCACGCCACCGTGGTGGACTGTGCAACCAGGAAGTTGCCGTCCTCGAAGCCCTCGAGGAGCACCTGACATGCGCTCGACAGCAGCCAGAGTCGCTCCTCCGGATTCATGTGGTTGAGGGGTCGCTCACCAGGCACGACCTGACCCGTGTCCGTGATGCCGTAGAAACTGCCATCGGTCGTGCACCGGAACGTCACCCCGCGTCCCGCACGGAAGCCGATGTAGCAGCCGCGACCGCACTCGGGGCACTGGAACTGCGTTGAATCCGGCTGCAGCCTGTCCGTCGGCGGAATGATCGCGTGCAAGTCGTATGTCATGTCCCTTTCCCCCACATCACCAACCGCCGCTTGGCGCCGCTACAACGCGCACCACGCCCGGTGCCGCAAAAATGAACTCGCAGCGAGCCACGCGGCGAGCCGTCACCGCGGCGAGGAGGCGCGCGTACACCTCGCCCTGAACCTGGTAACGCTCCATCCGCTCGGTCAGCTGAGCGCCATCGGCGACGTTGTCGGTCTTGTAGTCGGCCACCACCAGCGCATCACCGTCCTCGTAGAGCAGGTCGATGAAGCCTTCAGTGAGCACCCCGTCGAGCATCGCTCCCACCGGCACCTCGCGCCAGCAGCGTTGCGACGCCGCGGCGCGGCGCATCGGCGCCGACGACCATGCCCGGCGCGCCAGCTGAGCGACCCGGTCGGCAAGGTCAGGGATGCCCTCGACGACAGCCTGAACACGAGCGAGATCGGGGATCGACGAATCGTCATCCAGTGGCACAAACTGCAGCACGGCATGAACGGCCCGGCCCAGTGCGGTCGCACCACGCCCGCGTCGGAAGGCAGTGACATCAGCCGGCTCCAAGTCCGGATCGTCCTGTTCATGCGCGATGGACGTCGCCGACCGGATCACCTCAGTCGACCGCTCGGCGATCAGGCGCTCTCTGGCAGCGATCCAAGCAGCTTCATCATCAACACCGCCGCCACCGGGGGCTACCGGCGCTACCGCAGCCGGCGCATCAACGCGCACCTGGCGTCGCGCTGGAAGGTTGCGAGCGAGCGCGCCCTCGCCGTTCGTGGCGAGTGTGGCCTCCCACGCCTCGGCATCGTGACCACCCCTCTTCGATCGGAACACCGAAACGATGAGGTGATCCCGAGCCCGCGTGGACGCAACGTACAGCACCCGCTGACGCTCTGCCTTGGCCAGTATGCCCTCGTACTCCTTGGCATTGGGGTACCCCCTCGTCTCGAACAGGCGCTCGCGCAAAACGTCCACGCGGACACGCGCATCCACCGCGCCGCTGAGGCGGTTGACCAGCACCTGCTCGGCGGGGAAGTTGGGTTCACTGCCCAAGCCGGTCATGATCACAACCGGGAACTCCAAGCCCTTGGCGCCATGAACCGTGAGCACGCGCACCGAGTCCTCATCCGTTTCGGTAGCGGCGCCAGACGAAGTGCGCGGAGCTTCGCGCGCCAGGCTCGACAGCAGATCCACGGTTTCCCGCAGCGTCCCGAATCCGGACGCGGCCATCATCCGCGCCTGCGCCGCCACCCACCGCAGCCGTCGCATCGCTTCACGCGGTCGTCGCTCGTCGTACACGGCCACGTCCACCATGCGATCGGCGATGAATTGCTCCACGATGCCGGCTACCGACCGCTCGTGGCGGGTGGCATGCCGTGCAGCGAGGTCCTTCAGTGCCTCGCGTACCCGCGGCACATCGCCGGCCTCCGGCCGCAGCGCGTCCCAACGGCCACCGCCCGCTTTCCATCGGTGAAGCTCGACATCCGAACACCCGTAGGCCGGTGACCTCAGCGTGGCCACCAGCGCCACCTGGTCCGACGGATCGTCGATCGCCCGCAGTGCCGACAATAGGTCACGAACCTCCTGCGTCTCCAAGACGAGGGCGCCGCTCTCCAAGCGGTACGGGACGTCCACCACGTCGAAAGCCTGTTCGAGCCTACGCACGTTCGTCCGGCTCGGCACCAGCACACAGATGTCGCGGTACGCCAGGGGGCGAGCCTCGCCGCTCGCCTGGTCGCGTACCGTCCACGCCTCGTCGTGGACCTGCTTGCACGCCTCTGCGACCGCAGCTGCCTCGAGGCCCCACACCTCACCGGCGGACGCCTCCCGCTTCTCACCCATGACCCAGACACACGGGCCTTCGCCGGTGCGGTGGGCGAGGAGGTTCACATACTCGGGCTGAACACCGGGGCTCGCCACCATCGCCTTGTTGAAGTGCTGGTTCACGGCGTCGACAATCGGGGGAGTGGATCGATAGTTCTGGGCTAGTGTCAGGACGGCACCACCGCTGTTTTGCACGGTTATGCTCAGTCGGTCGTACAGGGCGATGTCAGCGCGTCGGAACCGATAGATGGACTGTTTCGGGTCGCCCACCACACACAGCCGGCCCGGTATCAGCTGCGCGTCCACCCATAACGTCGACTGCGGGTCGTGTTCGGGAACAGCCGCCAGGAGAACGGCGAGTTCAGCTTGCAGCGGGTCGGTGTCCTGGAACTCGTCCACGATGATGTGCGACCAGCGCTCGCGACAGTCACGGCGCACCTCGTCGTTGAGAAGAAGGTCGCGCGCCCACGCAAGCAGGTCTTGGAAAGTGGGCGTTCCATCGCGCCGGCGCTTCTCGACGTCTGAGAGGATCCAAGTGCGGAGGTGCGGCAGCAGGTCAACGATCGCGTTCGTACGCAATGCGTCCAATGCCTCTTGAGCGTCAACCTTGATTTGCTTTAGGCCTAGCCTGATCGCCCTGTGGAGGTTGGGGTCACCTCCCTGCGCGGTCCATTCTCCGACGTTGCCGCCTCCCGATCCCACGCTCTCGGCAAGGCGAAGTGCGGCGATGCACTCCTCATCGGATGCGGCGGACCCGCATCGCTGGCGAACCAGCTGCGCATGAATGAGTGTGGTGGCCCAAGGGTGTTCGGGCAGCCCGCTGCCGTCTCCCAAGTCCCTGAACGCGCTCGTGATGCCCACGGCCACGGACGCAAGGTCCGGCGTCGGTACCGGCGCCCAGGTCATCTCCGGCTTGAGCACATCCCACTCGCGGGACAGGGACGTCCCGAGCTGCGCGAGCGCGGGAACGCCCATACCGAGCTGCAGGACACGCTGCACCGCGGCACGCCACGAGTGGTCGCGAGCATCCTCGAACCAGTTTTGGAAACTCTCCCGGCGCGCAACCAGCTCAGCCGTGGGGTCCATCACGTCCAGCCGCGGTGGGCAACCGGCCTCCAGCGGGTGCGCACGCAGCAGGTCGGCGGCGAAGGAGTGGATCGTAGAAATGCTTGCCAGGTCTAGTTGCTCGGCCGCACGCTGACAAAGCGCGCGCTCCGGCGCTGGTCGACCTTCGTCCATGGCTGCGGCTTCCAGCGCCTCGCGTACGCGGGACCGCAGCTCGCCGGCCGCCGCCTCCGTGAACGTGATCGCGATCAGGCTCTCCGCAGTTGCGCGCCCCGATGCCACCAGTTCTGTGATGCGATTCACCATCGACGTCGTCTTTCCGGTTCCCGCTCCGGCTTCAACGAAGAGGCACACGTCGAGGTCCTCGACCAACCGCCGCCGTGCTTCTCTGTCCTTGGCGATCAGCTCACTGCTCATTCGGGCGGATCCTCCGCGAGCGTCAGGTCGCCGTGCAAACGGGCCGCAGGAGCGTCCGCCTTCCGTTCGGACAGTGCGTCTCGACCCGACGGGCAGACACTGTCGAACGGGCAGAACAGACAGTTCTCCCAGCTCGAGCGGCCGGGTCGATACGTCTCATCGCCAGGTGTCTGCGGGAAGGATCCGCGCTCGATCCCGGTGCTCGAAAGGCGCAGCACTTTCAGCAGCCGTTCTTCCACCCTGTCGTTGATGTCGACCAGTGCCACTGTGAATTTGCCCTTGGTGGAGATGTACCAGTACGCGGCTTCGATAGATGTGAGCTGCGGGTACTGGGCGCGAACCGCGCGCGCATACAGCGCGAGCTGTATCGCGGTACCGGCCCGTACCGGGTCCTCTTCGAGGTCCGACGCAGTCGTTGAAGCTGAGCCTGTCTTGTAGTCCAGGACGCGTGCCACGGTTGGTCGTGTGGCAGAGGGTTTGACGTCGACGCGGTCGATCTGTCCCCGCAGGTTGAGGCTCGCGGCGCCAGGCACGTCAACCGTCATTGCCGGCCAGGATGTGGCGGCATCCGGGTAGCCGAACCGCTGCTCGACTGCCAGAGGCGTCCAGCCTTCGGATCGGCGGATTTCGGCGTCGCGATAGAGGAAGGTGTCGAGGTCGGCCAGAATCGTCGCGCGCGTTGTTGACCACACCAGCGGGTGTCCGGTGAGGCCTTTCCGCTGCGCCTCGTCGAGACAATCGTCGGCGATCGCATACAGCCGGTCGTGGTCCGCGGGCGTGTACGCCTCATCGCTGCGCGGACGCCCCCCGCTGACCAGCTCACCGAGGAACCGTTCGAGCACAAGGTGCACCAAGGATCCTTTGTTCAGTGCACTGAGAGTCCAGCGTTCATCGTCCTCCGGGTACTCCGTGGCCTCCACGCCAAGCACGCGCTCGAGGTAGTACTTGAAGCCACACGTCGCCCACCCTTGCAGACCGGTGGCGCTCTGTAGGCGGGAGAGGTCGATCGGCGTCATCAACGCTGGCAGATCCGGGTCGAGACTTAGGTCTGCGACGTTGCCGTCGGCCCCGGTCAGGTCGGCCGACCAGCGGGCTTGCCGAATCGCCAAGGCGCGGTGCAGCGGCAGGTCGGGTCGCGTCGCCAGCGGCGAGGCCAACAGATGACGTCCGGCAGCCCAGTCATCAGCCGCAAGTCGCATGCGTCGCTCGGCGAGGTTGAGCGGAACCGAGGCTTCTCTCAGTCCCGCCAGGGGAGAGGGGAGAGCCTCAATCCACTCGGTACCGGCGTGCGTCCGCACGTGGGCTGACGTCAGTCGCTGGCCGGCCAGGTCGTTCGCCACCGCAACAAACCAACGTGATGGATATACGGGGCGGTCCCCCTCGTCCCACACGGCGGTCGACAGCTGAACCTGGCCGGTGGGCGCAACTCCAGCACAGACGGTCGCGAATGCGAGGGCTTCGGCGCCGATGCGCTCCTGCCGATCGTCAAGCAGCGTGCCACCCGCAACCGGTAGGAACGGGTCGGCGGTGGGCTGAGTCGGGAACGCACTCTCCGTCATTCCCAAAATGTGAACCCGGTCAAAGGTCATGCCGACAGCGGCATCGACGTCGCCCACCACCACGCCCGTTCCCAACCGTCCCTGTGGCTGGCGTCGACCCTCCAGCAGACCCTCAACGGTGTCGAGCAGTACCTCGACAGTCGGGTGTGCGTTCACCGCATCGGCCTGCCCCAGCGCACCCAGCAGCTCGCCGATCGTTTGCGACGCCTCCGCCTCGGACGCCGCCCAGTGGTCGTCGACGACGTGATCGTTCAGCAGCTTCCCTGCCCAAGGCCCGAGCGCGGCCCATGTGCATTCCGCCGGCGGCGTTGTCGCCGCGTCGAGCTCAGTGATGCGCGCTGCGATTTCCTCCGCCTGCTGCGCCTTGTGCCGGAGCCAGTCGCGAGACGCGTCGGAACGAGTGTCATCTTCCCTGTCGGCGTCAGCGCGACAGCCCTCCGCGAGCTGGGTGAAACGCTCCCGCCATTCATCCACTCCCTGCACCACGCCGGCGTCGCGAGACAGCTTGTCCCACACCGGGCTGTCAGGCACTCCACGATGATGTCGAGGAAACGACGCGAGCCACGTCACCACCGCGACGCGCGAGAAATCCGTGCTGCGCAGTCGCAGCAGACCGAGAAGCCCACGCCCGGCGTAGCTCTCGGTCAGGGGGCGTCCGCCGATCACCGTCGCCGGAATGTCTGCCGCCGCGAGGATGTCGGCGAGTGGGCCGCTGTATATGCGCTGCTGCTTGTGAAGGATGGCCATGCGGTACAGCGGTACGCCGGCTTCGCAGTCGGCGAGAACGCGACGCACTGCGATGCGCACCTCCTCGACCGCGGACGGTGCAGTGGTCAGGTGCAGGCTCGCGCCATTCGCGGGCGTCTCCGGAGCTGAAGCCGGCTCAGCCGTGTGTCCGAGCGCCAGCTCCAACCGATGGATGGCCTCTGCGGCTTCAGGCGGTCCGCCCTCTAGGACCGACACAGTCACGCCGACACGGCTGTCCAGAGTGTTGAGAAGACGACCCGCGGCCGGCGACACAGTCAACGGCGCGTGAACCAGCACGGGACCCACATCGCCGAGCGACACCCCTGCGGTGACGGCCGCCGCCGCCGCGTCGAGCAGGTCGCGGTTGTCATACAGGCGCTGAGACCGCATCAGTGCCTCGTACTCATTGAGCAGTGCGACCAGCACCGCAGGAAGGTGGCCGCGCTGAGCAAGCGTCTGTCGGTCAGCCTCGGACAGATCGTGCTGTCGCAGCCGACGGAGGCTGCTCGCCAGCGACTCCACCATGCTTCGATGCGGCCGGTCTGATCTGACCACGCCGGCGGTTGCTCCGGAGAGGAGGTGGCGGCTCACCGCCAGTTCCATCAAAGGTGTGAGCGGGCTGTAACCCGCTGCCGCGAGCCGCTGGCCGCCGAGGCCCTCCGCCAAGCGGGCGAGGATGGTGCAGTGCACGTTCACCGTGCCGGTCCGCCCGAGCGCCCGCCGCGTGCCCAGAGCGCCCGCAGCGGAGCTCAGCACCACCGACATTGGTGCGATT
>JALYTM010000307.1 GCA_030854305.1 Candidatus Dormiibacterota bacterium | reverse complement strand
GCTTGGTGCACGACGCCGACCGCAACCTCGGCTCCCTCGTCGCGGCGCGACAGTGCCAGCCGGACCGCCACGGCGTCCCGCGCACGGTCGAACAGAGCGCGGGGCCCGCCGGGTGCCTGCAGCCGATGTGGAGGCCCGGACATGGGAGGCGGGACGGCCGGCGGCTCCTCGAAAGCCGACACGTCGAACTCGGGCGCGCACTGTTGCGGCACGGTGCCACGGTCACCGCGAACCGGATCGATCGGCGGCGCCCACGCGTGGGTAGCCGAGCTCGTGTCCGAGTACCCGGGGACAGCCGCTTCCCACGGCTCGAGGGGCACGACCCGCTGATCGCCGGGCTCTCTCCACGGCGGCGGCGCCGGCATGTCCGGCCCCGGCTTCTCCGGCACCACCTTCGTCTCGACGGAGGTGGTGCTCACCGGCGGCGGGGACGCCGCATCGAAGGGCAGATCGGGCTGGACGTCGGGGCGGACGGTGGGCACGATCTGCTCCTCAGTGAACTGGGTCCTGTCGCGACGGGGAGGTGCGGCCGTCGGCCGTTGCGGCGCCCAGGGCAGGGCGGCACCGGCGCTTCCCGACAACCAGGGCCGGCCATCGGGGGCGTTCCTGATCGACGGCCTTTCCCGGTGCAACTGCTCGGGCACCGCGCCGGTGATGCCGACCTGCTCGAGCAGGTTCTGCGCGGACTCGGGCTGCACGCGGACGCGGGCGAGCTGGGCGATGCGTCCCTTCTCTTCCCGGAGACTGGCCGCACCGGCAGTGCAGCGCGGGCACCCCACCAGGTGCGCGTCGACCTCGGCTCCGCGGTCTGGAGGCAGTGCGCCGTCGATGAACGTGCTCAACGTGAGCAGGCTGCACTTCACAGGGAGATCTCGCTGTAGATGGTCCCGAAGTCCCGCCGCGCGGCGGCGAGCAGGCGACCCGCGGCCTCGGGCGAACACTCGAGCGACCGCGACATCTCGCGGTAGTCGAGCCCGGCCAGGTCGTGGAGAAGCAGCGCCGCGCGGCGCTCGAATGGCAGCGACAGCAGCGCCCGCTTGACGGTGTTCATGCGCGTCGCCTCATCACTGTCAAGCACGGCGTGGAACGCGGGCTGCCCACGCCGGAAGAGGCGTGCCGGTCCATGGGCACGCGGCGGGAACCGGTGCTGCTGTCTGCAGGCGCGTGTGACCGCCCGGTACAACGCCGCCCGACCGTCCGTGCGCAGACGGGCTGGTGGGTACTTGGCGGCGCTGGCAAGGCCACCCGCGACGAACTCGATGCCGTCCTCGGCGCTCCCTGTCAGGTGGGTCGCAAAGGTGGCGAGATCGTCGAGGCACTCACAGGCCAGGCCTGCAAGGTCACTCGCATCGGGTGTGATGTCTGCTGCGACGTTGATCATGACGTTGTGCGAGCGAGCGCGAGCTCGGTCAACAGCATACAGGCAAGCCCGCCGCGTGGGGTGGTTGCGGTCAGGTCGGCGAGGGCACCCTGCTGATGCCGCCGCCGCGAGTCGCCGACGGCTGCGCCAACCCGCATCGCTCCCAGGCGGTTGGCGGCATGCCGATGTCGGCGACGTACAGGTCACCCGTGAAACGGCGCGCCCCCGTGGCCCAGAAACCGAGCTTGCACGCCGCCAGAGCCAGGGTGGCCTCCGCGCGCACAGCCGCGCCGGCGGCCTCGCCCGAGGTGGCATCAAGACCACTGGGAAGGTCGACACTGAGGATGCGGCCGCGCAGCGAGTCGATCACATCGGATGCCGGTGTCCGGGGAGGCTGGCGGAGACCGGTCCCGAGGAGCGCATCGATGGTGAGGTCGGCGGTGCCGTCGACGCCGCCGGCGCCGTCCTCGTCCACCGTCACCACCACACCCGCGCCGCGGGCGGCGGTGCACTGTCGGAGCATCAGCTCGTCGAGCCGGTCCGCGCTGCCGACCACCGTCACCGTCACCGAGCACCCCCACGAACTGAGGTGCCGGGCCGCCACCAGACCGTCCCCTCCGTTGTGGCCACGACCGGCAACAACGTGCACGCGTCGGCGACGTCCGCGCAGGAGTCGCCACCCCAGCCGCGCCACCTGGATCCCGGCCGCCTCCATGAGCTGGAGGATGTCGACACCGAGGTCGGCCGCAACCCCGTCGAGGGCGGCCGCCTCGGCGGCCGTGACCGCGCCGTAGCGCCGCTTCAGCCGGTCGATCGGGGGGGGCGTCGTGGTCATGGCGTTCGGTACCGTTGTGGCGCAATGACCCAACCGCCGGCTGCCTCTGCGCGGCCCGCGCGACGTCTCTCCGGCCGGGGCTGGATCATCTTCGCTGTTGCCGCCTTGGCCGTGGTGGTGGCCGCGGTGGTGGGTATCCGCGGGCTGATCGCCTCACCCGTCGAAGGGCTCGCGCCCGACGGCAGAACCGTCCTGCGCGGTACGTGGGAGCCGTACACGTGCACCGCGTCGGTCTGCCAGGGGTACCTGACGGCCGGGGCGCGGAGCGTGTTCATCGTGTTCCCGTCGGGTTGCCCGCAGCCCTCACGGGCCGCCGAACTCACCGTGCACGGCAGGCAGGACAGCTCACTCGGCAGCGACGCGTACCGGGTGGCCGCCTGCGCCGCCTGACGACAAAGGAGAAGGCCGGGACGAGCGTCCCGGCCTTCTGTCAGTCCACGTG
>JALYTM010000046.1 GCA_030854305.1 Candidatus Dormiibacterota bacterium | reverse complement strand
CTACATACCCGGCGACGTGTTGACCGCTGCCCACGCCGACCTCCAGGCGCAGGTGGCCCAGGGCGACACCATCAACACCGCGTCGGTCAACTGCACCAAGCCGGCGGTGGTCCAGGCGGCCGACGACGGCACCGTCGTCCTCAGCGTCCAGTGCACGGGGTTCTCCCAGCCCGCCATCGACACCGCGACGCTCAAGACGCAGATCACCGGCAAGAGCCCGGGTGATGCCCGCAACCTGATCGAGCACCGCCTCGACCACGTCCAGAGCGTCACCGTCTCGCAGTCGCCGATCCCGCTGTTCTGGCTGCCGTTCTTCTCCAGCCGGATCGAGATCGACGAGGCGTTCGTGTCCCAGGGCGGCGCGTGAGCACTCCGGCACTGGGTATCGACGTCGGCAGCGTCCGCGTCGGGATGGCGGGGAGCGACCCCACCGGCACCATCGCCAGTCCGCTGACCGTGGTTCCGCGCAACCCCGCGGCGCGGCTGTGGACGAGGATCGACGCGCTGGTGCGCGAGCGCCTGCCGGAGCGGATCGTGGTCGGTTTGCCCCGACGCCTCGACGGCACCGAGGGCGACGTCGCCGCCGACGCACGTGTCTTCGCCGCCGAGGTGGGCCGCCGCACCGGTCTGCCCGTCGAGATGTGGGACGAGCGTTTCACGACCGCCGCGGCAGAGCGGAGCATGATCGCCGCCGGAACCCGGCGCGCCGACCGCCGTGCCACCATCGACGCCGTGGCCGCGTCGCTTCTGCTCCAGAGCTGGCTGGACAACCGGGAGAGGGCTCGGCGCGATGAGGCGGGGTGAGCAGGGCCGCGCCGGGATCGTCTTCGCGGTGGTCGCGCTCATCCTCGTGCTGGCGGTGGCCGCCGGGGGAACGCTGCTGTACGGGCGCACCCAGCTGGACCCACCCGCCACGTCGGCCGGCGCGCCGGTGACCATCACGGTGAGCAGCGGCGAGTCCGTCGACGCCCTGATCGCCGACCTCGACTACCACGGCGTGATCAGGAGCGCGTTCTGGTTCGGCTGGTACGCGAGGTTCCAGGGGCTGGCCTCCAAGCTCGTCGCCGGCCAGTTCAAGCTCGACAGCAGCATGAGCGCCAGCTTCATCATCCAGCGGCTGGAAGGCCCACCGACGGTCGCGGTGCGCACCGTGCTGCTCACCGAAGGGCTCAACGCGGCGCAGATGGCCGACCGGGTGGCGGCGGCAGTTCCCGGCATCACGGCCGCCGCATACCTCCAAGAGGTGAAGACGGGCGCGTTCACCGAGCCGTTCCTGGCCGGTCGCCCGCCAGGGTCATCACTGGAGGGCTTTCTCTTCCCCGACACCTACACCGTCCCGGCCAACGCCACCGCGCACGACATGGTCGAGCTGCAGCTGGCGGACTTCGCCAAGAAGGCGGAGCCACTGTTCGGTGCGATGAGCCCGCAGCAGCTCTACGCCGCGCTGACAGTGGCCTCGATCATCGAACGCGAGGCCAAGTTCGCAACCGACCGCCCCCTGGTGGCGGCCGTGATCGACAACCGGCTGCACATTGGCATGCTGCTCGAGGTCGACTCCACCGTGATCTACGGCCTTGGCCTCAAATCCGACGTGCTCACCCAGGCCCAGCTGCACCAGGACACCCCGTACAACTCCTACATCCACGCCGGTCTGCCGCCCACGCCCATCGCCAACCCCGGTGCCAGCAGTATCCAGGCGGCGGTGACCCCGGCGTCGACGAACTACCTGTTCTTCGTGTCGGACGGATGCGGCCACAACCATTACAGCGTCACCATCCAGCAGCACGACCAGCAGGTGGCGCAATACCTGGGCCAGCCCTGCGCGTCCCCGACATGACATGCCGAACAACGTCAGCCTCTGCCTGATCGGCGAGGGCATCGCCGCCTCCCCGAGCCGGGCCATGCAGGAGGGGGCGCTGGCCGCCACCGGGCGCAGCGGCAGCTACGAGATCGTGGACATCAGCGCGCCGCAGCTGCCCGCAGTTCTCCGCGACCTCCGCGCCGGCCGCTGGCGCGGCGCCAACGTGACCATCCCGTACAAGCAGGCGCTGGCCCCCGCCTGTGACGAGCTCGGACCCGATGCCGCCGCAACGGGGGCGGTCAACACGCTGACGGTGGAAGCGGACGGCCGTCTGATCGGTGACAACACCGACGCCGCCGGCTTCGAGCTGGGCCTCAGCACGCACCGGCTGTGGCCGCTGCCGGGCGCCAGCGCGGTGGTGGTGGGCGCGGGCGGTGCGGCGGCGGCGGTGGTGCTGGCGTTGAGCAGGGCCCCGGTTCGGCGGACCACGGTGGTGGCACGCCGTATCAACGTAGCGCGCGCACTGGTCGACCGTCTCGGCGCCGCGGGGATCGGCGACCTGACCATCGCACTGTGGGACGAGGACTACCTGGGGCCCACGCTCGCCCAGGCCGACATCGTCGTCAACGCCACCCCCGGTGCCCTCGCCGACATGCCCTTCATCCCCGCATCACTGCCGGCCTCGTGTACGGTCGCCGACGTGCGCTACCGGCCGCGGCCTGTCGATCTCGTCGTCGCGGCGCACGATGCCGGGCTGCGCGCCTGCGACGGCGTCGAGATGCTTCTCCAGCAGGGGATGCTCAGCTTCCGGCGCTGGACCGACGACGAACCTCCCTACGACGCCGCCCGCACCGCGCTGTACGGGGCACTGGGAAAGTGAGCGTCGCCGCGGCGGCGATCGCCGCACCGGTGGGTGCGTTGGTCGGACTCGGCGCCGGGTGGCTGTCGGTAGCCCTGGAGCGGATCGAGAAGCTCGAGGACGAGGACCGCGAGGACCGCGACGCGTACCAGCGCGAAGTCGATGCCGCGGTCGCCGCCGCGAGCGAGCGGGGAGAGCCGCCACCCACCGCCGACCCGTGGCCGCACCAACGTTTTGGCTGGACCTGGCTGGAACGCTACCTCGCCCCGCTGCTCGGCGCCGCCGGGTTCACCGCCTTCGCGGTACACGAGGCGCTGGGAACGGGTTTGGTCATCCACTGCCTGTGGCTGGCGCTGTTCGTGCAGGTGGTGGTCTTCGACCTCAAGCACCGCCTCATCCTCAACCGGGTCACCTACCCGACAGTGGTGGTCGCATTGGCGCTGGCGTCCTGGTCACCGGGGCTCACCATCTGGCGGTCGCTGGCGGGGGCGGTGGTCATCGGGCTGTTCTTCCTGCTCCAGAACATCGTCTCCCGGGGCAGCATCGGCCTCGGTGACGCCAAGCTCGGAGCGCTGGTCGGCGCCGTCTGCGGGCTCAGCCTCGACCTCACCCACATCGGCGCCCTCTACGCGGTGATCTACGCCGTGTTCCTGGGCGGCGGCGTGTCGTTGTTGCTGCTCATCCTGCGCATTCGCGGGCTCAAGGACCCCATCCCGTATGGTCCATTCCTGTGCGTGGGCGCCAGCGTAATCCTGTTCCTCGGGCCGTGAGCCGCGGGCCACGATGGCGGTGCCGGCCGGCTCCCCTGCGAGAATCATGGGATGTTCCGCTTCCTGACCGCCGGTGAGTCCCATGGACCTGAGCTGACCGTCGTCATCGACGGCGTGCCGGCGGGGCTGGAGATCGACGGGCCGCGCGACATCGATCCCGACCTCCGACGGCGGCAGGGCGGTCACGGCCGCGGCAAGCGCCAGCAGATCGAGAGTGACACAGCGCGCATCACCGCGGGCATTCGCGGTGGACGAACCATCGGCTCACCGATCTCGCTCACCGTGGTCAATCGCGACTGGGAGAACTGGAAAGGGCCGATGCAGGTGGAGGCGGAGAACTTCACCCGCAAACGGGTGACCCGGGTGCGCCCCGGCCACGCCGACCTCGCGGGCATGCTCAAGTACGATCTCGACGACGCGCGCGACGTGCTGGAGCGAGCGTCAGCGCGAGAAACCGCCGCGCGCGTTGCGGCAGGGGCGGTGGCGCGGGCGCTGTGCCGCGCCGCCGGTATCCAGATCACCTCGTCGGTGGTGCGCATCGGCGACGTGGAGTCCGACCAGGCCATCCCCGTCGACAACGACGCCGTTGAGGCATCCCCGGTGCGGTGCTCCGACGCGGCGGCGTCGGAGCGAATGGTCGCCGCCATCGACGCGGCACGCGCCGCCGGGGACACGCTCGGCGGCACCGCGGTGGTCACGGCGGAACATGTTGTTGCCGGGCTTGGCAGTTACTCGCAGTGGGACCGGCGCCTGGACGGGCGCATCGCACAGGCGATGTGCAGCATCCAGTCGGTGAAGGGCGTGGAGATCGGCGACGCCCTGGTGGCCGCGGCCAGCCCAGGCTCGACCGTGCACGACCGTCCCGCCTGGTCCGGGGAACAGGGGTTCCACCACCTCAGCAACCGGCAGGGCGGTCTCTCCGGAGGGGTCACCAACGGCGAGAGCGTGTGGGCGCGCGTGCACTTCAAGCC
The DNA here is from genome assembly GCA_030854305.1 of Candidatus Dormiibacterota bacterium. Lineage (GTDB taxonomy): Bacteria > Chloroflexota > Dormibacteria > Aeolococcales > Aeolococcaceae > Aeolococcus. Next base: position 4,566 of record JALYTM010000046.1, on the reverse strand, counting down.
CATCTCCACCCTGCTCACCCCGCTGCGGAGCGTCGACGTGCGCTCCGGCGAGGAGACCAACGCCCACTACGAGCGCAGTGACATCTGCGTCGTCCCCGCCGGTGCGGTGGTCGCCGAGGCGATGCTCGCGCTGGTCCTCGCCGACGCCGTCCTGGAGAAGTTCGGCGGCGACTCGACCACGGAGATGTGCCGCAACCTCGCCGCCTACCGCGCCACGCTCGGACGGCTGCGGTGAGCGGCGTCGGCCACGTGGTGCTGGTGGGACTCCCCGGCAGCGGCAAGACCACCGTCGGCCCGTTGCTGGCGCGCCGCCTCGGCCTCCGTTCGCTGGACACCGACAACGAAGTGGAGCGCCGCCTCGGCATGAGCGTCGAGACCGTGTTCAACGACCTCGGCGAAGTGCGGTTCCGCGCCGAGGAGCTGTCAGCCCTCACCGCCGCTCTGGACAACCCGCGACCGGAGGTGGTCAGCGCCGGTGGCGGGCTGATCGCCCAGCCCGGAGTCGCCGCTGCCGTCGCGCGAAGGGCCACCATCGTGTGGCTCGACGCGCCCGACTCCGAGCTTCTCCGCCGTCTCGGCCCCGGCGCCCACTCGCGGCCACTGCTCGCGGCCGGGCCGACCGACCGCCTCAGCACCCTCCGCAGCCAGCGCGCGTCCGCCCACGCCCACGCCCAGTTCCACGTCGACTCGAGCGGCTCGGGCCCCGACGAGGTCGCCGCACTACTGGCGGGGCTGCTCATCGCGTCGGTCCGGGTCGCCACCGACCCGTCGTACCTGGTGACCGTCGCCGCCGGCGCCATCGACGGGGTGGCCCGGCACCTGCCGGAGTCGAGCAGGCGGGTAGTGGTGATCTGCGACGCCTCGGTCGAGGCGGTCGGCAGGCGGGTTGCCGGGCACGCGCGCGACAGCGGACGGACGGTGACCGAGGTCGCCGTCGAGGGCGGCGAGCAGCTCAAGCACTGGTCGATGGCGGGCGCGCTGGTTGAGCGGTGCAGCGACGCCGGCCTCGATCGCGACGACTGCATCGTGGCCGTGGGCGGCGGCAGCGTTGGCGACGTTGCCGGCTTCGCGGCCGCCACCTACCTGCGCGGGATTCCCTGGGTGGGGGTGCCGACCACGCTGCTGGCGATGGTCGACAGCTCGATCGGCGGCAAGACCGGGGTCAACCTCCGCGCCGGCAAGAACCTGGCCGGCGCGTTCTGGCAGCCGCGCGCGGTGGTCTGCGACCCGACTGCGCTGACCACGCTTCCCGACCGGTCGTTCCACTCCGCCTTCGCCGAGATCATCAAGTCGTCGATGGTCGGGGGCGGCGAGCTGACCAGCCTGCTGGAGGAGCGGCTGCGTGAGTGCCTCGCCCGCGACCCCGACGCCGTCGCCGCAATGGTGCGCGCGTGCTGCACACTCAAGGCGGACGTGGTCGCCGGTGACGAGCGTGAGACCGGCCGGCGCGCCATCCTCAACTACGGGCACACGGTGGGTCATGCGGTGGAGGCGCTGACGGGCTTCGGGAGCGGCCCCGACCACGGGGAGGCGGTGGCCTTCGGCATGCGCGTGGCCGGGCGCCTGAGCGTCGCCAACACCGGCTGCCCTCCCGCCGACATCGCCTGGCAGGACGCACTGCTCGACGAGTGCGGCCTGACCGGCACCCCACCGGTTGAAGCGGCAGATGTTGCGGCGCGACTCGGTGCCGACAAGAAGGCGCGCCGCGGCGTGCCGCGCTGGGTCCTGCTGCGGGGTCGCGGCGACCCCGTGTGCGGCATCGTCATCGAGGAGCGGTCGGTCGCCAAGGCCCTCGCGGAGGCGCTGGGGACGGCATGAAAGTGCTCGTACTCAACGGTCCCAACCTCGGGAGCCTCGGCCGCCGCCAGCCCGAGATCTACGGGCGAATGACGCTCGCGCAGATCCACGAGAGCCTCCGAGTCCGCGCCGCCGAGCTGGGCGTGGAGCTGCGCTGCGAACAGAGCAACAGCGAGGGCACGCTCATCGACCTCATCGAGGAGGAGAGCGGCCGCAGCGCGGCGCTGGTGATCAACCCCGGCGGCCTGGCCCACACCAGCATCGCGCTCGCCGACGCCGTCCGTGGTTTCGACGGGCCGGTCGTCGAGGTGCACCTCAGCAACATCATGGCCCGCGAGGAGTACCGTCATCACTCGCACGTCGGCGCCGCCGCCACCGCGGTCATCGCCGGCGCCGGTGCCGCCGGCTACTCGCTGGCACTGCAGGCGGCGGTGCAGCTCGCGTCCACCACAGCGACGGAGACACACTGATGATCAGCGCAGGCGACCTCCGTCCGGGAACCACCGTGGAGCGCCAGGGCGAGCTGCTCCAGGTGATCGAGTCGTCGCACAACAAGCAGGGACGTGGCACCGCGGTGGTGCGCACCAAGCTGAAGAACCTCCAGACCGGGGCGGTCACTGAGGAGACGTTCCGTCCCGAGGAGAAGTTCGGTCGCGCCCGCATCGAGCGCAGCGAGGCGCAGTACCTCTACCAGGATGGCGACAACTACGTTGTCATGGACACCACCAGCTTCGACCAGTTCCCCGTCGACGCCGAGGTCCTCAGCGAGGCGCTGCCGTACCTCAAGGAGAACGACAACCTGTTCCTGCTCACCTACGACGGCAGGGTGCTCGGTGTCGACCTGCCCACGTCGGTGGCGCTGGAGGTGACGCAGACCGAGCCCGGGTTCAAGGGCGACACCGCCAACGCGTCGTTCAAGCCGGCCACGGTCGAGACCGGGCTAGCCGTCGACGTTCCGCTCTTCGTCCACCAGGGCGACCGCATCCGTGTCGACACACGGACCGGGAAGTACGTGGAACGGGTCTGATGAGCACCAGCGCGGAGGCCGTCCAGGTGGGTGCGGGCGACGGCGACGGTCGTCTCCCGGACGGCGCCACCCGCGTGGCCAACGACGTGGTCGCGTGGATCACCGCGCTGACCGCGCTGCAGGTCGACGGCGTCCATGCCATGTACCGCCCCACCGGCCAGTCGATCGACCGCATCCTGCGGCGCCGCGTCGCCCACCGCGGCGTGCGCGTCGAGCTGCGTGAGGACGGGCTGTTCATCGACCTCTGGATCGTCATCCGTGCGGGTGCCAACGTCGCCGCCGTCGGCGCGCAGGTGCAACGTGCCGTCGCCGACGCCATCGAGCGGATGCTGGGGATGCACCTGTCGGCCGTCAACGTGTTCATCAGCGAGGTCGTCTTCACGTGAGTCCGAGCGGCGGAGGCGGCCGTCGCCGCCGCGGCCGGGAACTGGCACTGCGGGTGCTGTTCGAGCTCGAGGGGACGCAGAAGGACGCCGCCGAAGCCATCGCCTACCAGGCCGATGAGCTCGGCGCCACGGCGGATGTCACCGGCTTCGCGCAGCGACTGGTGATCGGGTGCCTCGAGCACCGCGAACACATCGACGCGGCACTCACCGCCGCCAGCCGCTGGCCGCTCGGCGACGTCGGCAAGGTGGAACGGGCGGTGCTCCGTCTCGGTGCCTTCGAGCTGCTCGAGGGCGAGGGCACACCGGTCGCGGTCGTGGTCGACGAGTCGTGCGAGCTGGCCCGCGCCTACGCCGGCGACGAATCCGTGCAGTTCGTCAACGGCGTTCTCGGACAGATCGCGAGGGAGCGGGTGTGAGCGCGGGGGCGTACAGCGTCAGCCAGTTCACCGACCTGGTGCGCGCCACCGTGGCCGCACGGCCCGAGCTCGAGGACGTGCTGGTGGAAGGAGAGATCAGCAACCTCAGCACGCCGTCGTCGGGACACATCTACTTCACCCTCAAGGACCGCACCGCCGCGCTGGCGTGCGTCTGCTTCCGCAGCCATGCGCTCCGCATCCCGTTCGCCGCCGAGAACGGCATGACCGTGGTGGCGCACGGCCACGTCGAGATCTACGCGCAGCAGGGCCGCTACCAGCTCTACGTCGATCGGCTCGAACCCAGCGGCGTGGGTGCACTGGCGCTGGCCGTGGAGCAGTGCAAGCGCGCGCTGGCGGCTGCGGGGCTGTTCGACGAGCGCCGCAAGCGCGCCCTGCCGCTGCTGCCGCGGCGCGTCGCGGTGGTCACCTCGCGCACCGGCGCGGCGCTGCGGGACGTGGTCACCACCATGCGCCGCCGTGCACCCTGTGTCGACCTGGTGCTGTCACCCGCCACCGTGCAGGGTGACGGCGCCGCCGAGACCATCGTGCTGGCGCTGCGACGCGCGGCTCGGGTCCGCGGTGTCGACGTGGTGCTGCTGGTGCGCGGTGGGGGCGCCCTGGAAGACCTCATGGCCTTCAACGAGGAGGCGGTGGCGCGCGCCATCTTCGACTCGCCGGTGCCGGTTGTCTGCGGCGTGGGTCACGAGACCGACCTGACCATCGCCGACCTCGTCGCCGACCACCGTGCAGCCACGCCGTCGGCGGCGGCGGAGTTGGTGGCGCCCGATGTGCGCGAATTGATGGGCTATGTGATGGGATTGAAACTGCGCGCCGCGCAAGTGGCGAGCGGCGATATTCGCCTCGCGCGGCAAAAGTTGGATTATCTGAAACGTTCGCGTTCATTGTCGAATCCGGCGGCGCAAATCGCGCTGCTCCGCGA
>JALYTM010000045.1 GCA_030854305.1 Candidatus Dormiibacterota bacterium | reverse complement strand
GCCCTGGTCTCCGCGATCGACGCCGGCGGACCCGCAGCCGGGCAGCTCACCGCAGGTGACGTGATCACCGCGGTCAACGGCGCCTCCGTCGCACCCGGCTCGGCCTTCCTCCCGTCGACCTTCGACCTGCAGGCGGGCCAGCAGGCGACCCTGACGGTGGTGGGATCGTCCGGCGCGCCTCGGTCGGTGACCATCACCATCGGCACCGGCTGACGCCTCCGTCCGGTTGGGACGGCGCCGTCTCGTTCACGGCTACCATGACGGCGACATGGAGATCACCTACCTCGGCGAGTCGTGCGTGCGGCTCCGTGGACGCGAAACCCAGGTGCTCGTCGACCCGCCCGAGGGCCAGCTGCCCGGCCTGTCCAAGACGTCGCCCGACATGGTGGTGCGCACCACCGGCCGCACCGATCCCGAACACCTCAGGCCGGCGGCGGGACGAAGCCAGCAGGTCGCGGGCCCCGGCGAGTTCGAGGTTCGCGGCGTCACGGTGCACGGCATCGACGCCGGCGAAGGCCACACCCTGATGCGCATCGAGATCGATGACGTGGTGGTCGTCAGCCTCGGCCGCTTCGATCGTCAGCTCACCGAGGACGAGGTCGACGCCCTCGGCCACGTGGACGTGCTGGTCGTCCCCGTTGGGGGCGGCGACGCCCTGGCGCCCCAGGCCGCGTCCAAGCTGGTCAATGCGGTGGAGCCCGCGATCGTGGTCCCGGTGAGGTACCGCAACGCCGCCTCGCCGGGGAGCGGAGAGCTGGAGCCCGTCGACGCCTTCGCCAAGGAGATGGGGCTTGCCGAGGGCACCTTCCAGAGCCAGCCCAAGCTCAACCTCAACGGCGCCATGAGCAGCGCCGACGATTCGCGCGTGGTCATCCTCGAGCCGCGGGGCATCGGCTGACGCCACCGCGAGCCGAACATGGGTTCCCGCGCCGGACGGCAGACTGGTAGACTGACGAAAACCTCTTGGAGGCTTCCCCCATGGCCAAGTTCGTCTTTGTGACCGGGGGAGTGGTCTCCTCTCTTGGCAAGGGGATCACCGCCGCCTCGATCGGCACCATCCTCAAGGCGCGGGGCCTCCACGTGGGCATGCAGAAGCTCGACCCGTACCTGAACGTCGACCCCGGCACCATGTCGCCGTACCAGCACGGCGAGGTCTTCGTCACCGACGACGGCGCCGAGACCGACCTCGACCTGGGCCACTACGAGCGCTTCGTCGACGTGGCGCTGAGCAAGGCCAGCAACGTCACCACCGGCAAGATCTACTCCAGCGTGATCGCCAAGGAGAGGCGCGGTGACTACCTCGGCGGCACCGTCCAGGTCATCCCCCATATCACCAACGAGATCAAGCAGCGGGTGCTGCGCGTCGCCGAGAACGAGCTGCCGGAGCCGGACGTGGTCATCGTCGAGGTCGGCGGGACCGTCGGTGACATCGAGTCGTTGCCGTTCCTCGAGGCCATCCGCCAGCTGAAGAACGACGTCGGACGCGGCAACGTGTGCTACGTCCACCTCACGCTGGTCCCGTTCGTCGACGCCAGCGGGGAGTTCAAGAGCAAGCCCACTCAGCACAGCGTCAACACGCTGCGCAGCATCGGCATCCAGCCCGACGTGATCGTCGCCCGCAGCGAGAAGCCCATCGGCGAGAACCTCAAGGACAAGATCGCCCTGTTCGGGGACGTCGAGCGCCGCGCCGTCATCAACGTGCCCGACGCGCGCTCCATCTACGAAGTCCCGCTGATGCTTGAGGAGTCCGGACTCGGCGACTACATCGTCGAGGCTCTGGGCATCACGGCGTCGGCGCCGGATCTCGAGGGCTGGCGCTCACTGGTGGCGCGCATCTCGGCCACCAAGCCGGTGGTGCGGGTCGCGGTGGTGGGCAAGTACGTCGAGATGCCCGACGCCTACATCAGCGTCACCGAGTCGCTGAAGCACGCGGCGGTGCACTGCGGGGTGGAGCTGAGCATCAAGTGGGTCAACTCCGAGCAGCTCGAGGAGGGCGCGCCGGAGCTCGAGGACGTCGACGGCATCGTCATCCCCGGGGGCTTCGGTCACCGCGGCATCGAGGGCAAGGTGCTCGCGTCACGGTTCGCGCGAAAGAACCTGGTGCCCTACCTGGGCCTCTGTCTGGGCATGCAGTGCGCAGTTATCGACATCGCGCGCGAGGTCCTCGGCGCGGCCGACGCCAACTCCACGGAGTTCAACGCCTTCACCTCGGCGCCGGTCATCGACCTGCTTCCCGAGCAGCGGGACATCGAGAACAAGGGCGGCACCATGCGGCTCGGCGTGTACCCCTGCAAGCTGCTGCCCGGCAGCCGTGCCGCGGATGCCTACGGGGAGGCGCTGGTGTACGAGCGCCATCGTCATCGGTTCGAGTTCAACAACCACTACCGCGACCGGCTCGCTGAAGCCGGCGTGGTGTTCAGCGGTACGTCGCCGAACGGCCGCCTGGTCGAGGTCGTGGAGCTGCGCGACCACCCGTTCTTCGTCGGGTCGCAGTTCCACCCCGAGTTCCGGTCTCGCCCGGCACGGCCACACCCGTTGTTCCGCGAGTTCCTGCGCGCCACCGCGAAGCGCGCCGGCATCGACGAGCGGACGATGGCCGAGGTGGCCGTGAGCGCACCTGCCGAGGACGAGCCGCCCGTCCTGGTACGCGGCACCGCCGACGGGCGCGCAACGGCGGGCTGACAGCGACCGCCGGTCCATAATCGGCCGACATGACCGACACACTGCTCCCCGAGGTCAAGTCGCCGCCGGCCCGGGTGAGCCGCGATCGTCACCGCGGGTTGGAGTTGCTTCGTGCCACCGAGGCCGCTGCGCTGTCGGTGGGGCGCTGGCTCGGTCGCGGCGACAAGGCGGGCACCCGCGACGCCGGTCAGCACGTGATGGAGGAGGCGCTGGTCGGCATGCCCTTCGACGGGCGCGTTGTGATCGGGCCCGACGGCGGCAACGGCAACCTCGGGCCCGGCCGTCGGATCGGTGTGGGGCGCGACCGCATCGACCTCGCGCTGGTCCCCATCGATGGGGTCAGCCTGATCTCACGCGGCCTCAGCCAGGCTCTGAGCATTGCCGTCGCCGCCGAGCCCGGCGGCATCCTGCCGCCCCCACCGGTGGCGTACATGCACAAGATTGCGGTGGGCCGGGCCGCTCGCGGAGCGGTGGACATCACCGACACGCCCGAGAACAACCTTCGACGAATCGCGTTCGCGATGGACGTGCAGGTGCAGGACCTGACCGTGGTCATGCTCGACCGGCCCCGCCACCAGGCCATCCTCGAGCGCGTGCGCGCCCTCGGCGCGCGAGTGGCGCTGATCTCCGATGGCGACGTCGGTGCGGCCATGATGGCCGCCTGGCCGGGCAGCGGCATCGACGTGATGATCGGTTCGGGCGGCACCCAGGAGGCGATCGTCGCCGCCTGCGCGATGCGCTGCCTCGGCGGTGAGATCTACTGCCGCCCGTGGGTCCGCCACGAGGACGAGGCTGTCGCCGTCCGCGCCGCCGGCTTCGACCCTGACGAGGCGATCAGCATGGAGCGCCTGGTGCCCGGCCGGGAGGTGAGCATCGCCGCCACCGGGGTCAGCGGCGGCGGCCTGCTGCGCGGCGTGCAGTACCACAACTGGTGGGCGGAAACCCACAGCCTGGTGATGCGCGCTCACAGCGGCACGGTGCGTGAGATCTTCACCAAACACCACGTGGCGCTGCCACCGGAAGGGGCTCAGCGCATCGACTGACTGCCGCTATCGGCGGCCGGGGACGGGCGTGTCGACCGCTCGCGAAGACCTGTCCGAAGCGGGGACCGTGGAACCCTCCCCGGCCGCCTTCGAGGCACCGGGTTGCATACCGGTCGTAACTGTGTAATCATGTAATTCATGAGAACACAGCGCGAGGCTCAGGCCTCCTTTACCGACGACGAGCTGTCCGGTTGGTTCGCGGGGCGCATCCCCGATGACCTGTACGCCGGCGCTCCCACCATCACCGGCGACCGCGACGAGATCCTGATCGTGGGCGACATCCCCGAGCCGGAGCTTGCCGCCGACGCCACCGACGCCACCAAGGCGGCGGCACGTTCCGCACGGATCTCGCGCTTCCGCGAGGACACCCGTGAGCGGCGCATCGGCGTCGCCTCCGAGGCTGAGCGCCTCTTCGGCCGCAAGGTCTCCTGGGGCGCTCGCTGCGGTGGCGTCGAGGAGCACTTCTCCACCCTGGGCGTGCCGGTCATGACCCGCCTTCGCCTGCGCGACCGGGCGGTCCTCGACACGCTCATCGACGCCGGTGTGGCGCGCAGCCGCAGCGAAGCGCTGGCGTGGTGCGTGCGGCTGGTCGGCAAGCACCAGGACGACTGGATCCAGAGCCTTCGTTCGGCACTGACCGGGGTCGAGAAGGCGAGGGCGGAAGGCCCCGACGCCGGCTGAGCCGGCTCCCAGCCCCTTTGTGGGTGGGGTTCGGCTGATCGCCGGACCCCACCTATAGTCGGATCCATGCAGCTCCTCGCCGGCCGGCCGGACGGCTCCCTCGAGACCGTCGACGGCTACCGCGCCGCCGCTCGCAACGGCCATCGGCTGGTCGCGCTGCGGCCCGAGGACCTGTTGCCGCTTCCCGACGACGCCACCCTGGTCCACCTCCCGGGGCGACGGCCGCTGGCAGTCGACAGCTCCGGCGAGCCGGTGGAGATCGCCGACCAGGGGCTGGTGGCGGTGGCCGCGGTCCTGCCGGTGGGCCACCTCCGCACGCTCCTCCCCGCGACCCGCCGCCTGCCCGGCGCCCGGCGCCTGCCGCTGTTCGGGTACACCGCGGTCATCGAGCACGACGGCGACCTCGTGTGCACCGCGCTGCGCACCGACACCTTCGCGTGGTGGGAGCCGTCGCAGTACGGTCGCGCCGACCTCCCCGCCGCCGTGGATGCGGCCCGCCGAGCGATGCCGGGGAACCGCCTGGTCGACCACCTCGCCCACTGCGCGCTGGAGAACCGGTGCTACACCGCCCAGAACACGTTTCATCGTCGCTACGAGGGCGCGTTGCCCGCCTCCCCGGCCTGCAACGCCGACTGCCTCGGCTGCATCTCGCTCCAGCCCGACGGCGCCGTGCCCGCGCCCCAGGAGCGGATGCGGTTCGCGCCCACGGCCGACGAGCTGGTCGAGCTGGCGGGCTGGCACCTCGACGGGCCTGACGCCGCCATCGTCTCCTTCGGGCAGGGCTGCGAGGGAGAGGCGCTCACCCGCGACCGCGCGCTGGTCGCGGCCACGCGCCGCATCCGCGAGCAGCACCCCGCGGCGCCCATCCACATCAACAGCAACGGCAGCAAGCCCCACGTGCTGGAGCAACTGATCGACGCCGGCTGCAACAGTGTGCGGATCAGCGCCATCTCCTTCACTGACGCCGTGTTCCGGCCCTACTACCGGCCGGTGGGCTACACGCTCGACGACGTGTTGGCCTGCGGACGCCTGATGCACGAGCGCGGGGGGCAGGTGTGCCTCAACCTGCTCACCTTTCCCGGGGTCACCGACGTCCCGGAGGAGGTGGACCGCACCATCGAGGCGTGCCGCGACATGTCGGTCACCCAGGTGCAGTGGCGATCTCTGAACGTCGACCACGACTGGCTGCTCGACGTGCTCCCGCTGATGGGGGAGGGTATGGGCCTGCGCGCCGCGTTCGAGCGGATCCGCGACGCGCTGCCCGGCGTCGAGCACGGCAACTTCACCCGTCCGGTGGTAGCCGCGGCGGTCTGACGCGAGCGCCCGGATTGGCCATTCCAGTCTCGTGGTATGCTGGCTGCGTTCCCAACCGCGTGTTTCCGAGTGCCATGAAGACCGAGATCCACCCGACCTACTATGCCGACGCCACGGTGACCTGCCTCTGCGGCAACACCTTCACCACCGGGTCGACGCTCCCCGAGCTGAAGACCGAGGTGTGCTCGGTCTGCCATCCCTTCTTCACCGGGACCCAGCGGATCATCGACACCGGCGGCCAGGTCGAGCGCTTCCGCCGCCGTGCCGCAGCCAAGTCCGGTCAGGCTCCGGCCACCGCGACGCCGGCCGAAAGCTAGAGCCGGTTCGCCCCGGGCCGGCGACGAGAGCGTGGCGAACGCTTCGGCGTCCGCTGAGGAGCCTACAGTGACGACCATGCGCCGCCCTCGCGTCCGCGACGTCCTGCTCACCGCCGCGCTCAACGCCGTCTCCGCCCCACCGCAGATGTTCTTCTACGGCGGCCAGGCGGTGATCGAGGGCGTGCTGATGCGCGGCCGCGACCACTACGCGGTGGCCGCCCGCCGTCCCGACGGCAGCATCACCATCACCTCGGAGATGCTGACGTCACGCGTCTACACCAACAGGATCTGGGCGCATCCATTCCTGCGTGGCGTCGCCGGCCTGTACGAGATGCTCGCGCTGGGCATGCGGGCGCTGCAGTGGTCCGCCAACGTGCAGCTCGGCGAAGAGGTGCAGCTGAGCACCGCGACGCTGCGAACCACGGTCGCCGTTTCGATGGTGTTCGCCCTGGTGCTGTTCATCGGGCTGCCGTTGCTGCTCGCGCAGCTGCTCCACCGCGGTTCTCAGCGCAGCGTCGTCGGGGTGCTGATCGAGGGTGTGATCCGCGCCGTCATTCTGCTCGGATACCTGGTGGTGATCGGCCAGCTGCGCAGCGTGCGTCGCCTCTTCGAGTACCACGGCGCCGAGCACAAGGCAATCAACTGCCTCGAGTCCGGCGCCGTCGTCGACGTCGAGAACGTCCGTCGCAACAGCCGCCTCCACCCCCGCTGTGGCACCGGGTTCCTGGTCGTGGTGGCGCTGGTCAGCGTGATCGTCTTCACGCCGCTGGGGGTGCTGCCGATCCCGGTGCGCCTGCTCCTGCAGATCGCGCTGGTCCCGGCGGTCGCGGGCATCTCGTACGAGGCCATCCGCGGGCTGGCACGCGCGAGGTACACCACCTTCGGTCGCATCGCCCTGGTCCCCGTGCTGGCCACGCAACGGCTGTCGACGCGTGAGCCGGACGACCGCCAGATGGAGGTGGCCATCGCCGCGCTCGACGCGGCGCGTACCGGCGACGGCCCGGTCATCGAGTCGCACGACGCCGCGGCCGCGCGCGGCTAACCTTCGGCCATGGCCGGCATCGACGACCGTCTCCGCGCGCTCGAGCATCGCTTCGACGAGATCGGCGAGCAGCTCGCCGAGCCCGAAGTCTACGGCGACATCGACCGCGTGCAGCACCTGTCCCAGGAGCAGGCCCGCCTTCGCGAGGTGGTGGAAACCGGCCGCGCGTGGCGACAGGCCGAGCAGGCCGCCCGCGAGGCCGAGGCGCTGCAGCGCCACGAGGCGGATGAGGAGATGGTCGCCATGGCCGCCGAGGAGGAGGCGGTGCAACGGGCCGCGGCCGACGCCGCCCTCACACGGTTGCGCACCCTGCTCATCCCCACCGACCCCAACGACGAGCGCGACGTGGTCGTGGAGATCAGAGCCGGGACCGGCGGCGACGAGGCGGCGATCTTCGCGGCCGACCTCTTCCGCATGTACGCCCGCTACGCCGAACGGCAGCGATGGCGCGTCGAGGTGCTGAGCAGCAGCGAGTCCGGTACCCACGGGTTCAAGGAGGTGGTGTTCGAGGTGCACGGCACCGGGGCCTTCTCCAAGCTGAAGTTCGAGTCCGGGGTACACCGCGTGCAGCGCGTCCCCGAGACGGAGTCGCAGGGGCGCATCCACACCTCCGCGGCCTCCGTGGTGGTGCTTCCAGAGGCCGACGAGGTCGAGGTGACCGTCGACGAGAACGAGCTGAAGGTCGACGTCTACCGCAGCACCGGCCCCGGGGGTCAGAGCGTCAACACCACCGACTCCGCGGTGCGCATCACGCACCTTCCCACCGGGTTGGTGGTCACCTGCCAGGACGAGAAGTCGCAGATCAAGAACCGGGCCAAAGCGATGCGAGTGCTCCGCGCCCGCCTGTACGACCTCGCCCAGGCCGAGCGCGACGCCGAGCTGAAGGCCACGCGCCGGTCCGCCGTGGGCAGCGGCGACCGCAGCGAAAAGATCCGCACCTACAACTTCCCGCAGTCGCGCATCACCGACCACCGTGTCCACCTCGACGTGTTCCAGCTGCCCAAGGTGATGGACGGCGACCTCGATCCACTGATCGTGCCGCTGGCACAGGAGGACCAGGCGCAGCGCCTCCTCGCGGAGGACGGCGATGGCTGAGCGCGCCGCCCGGTGACGGCGTCGCGACCGCTGATGGAGGTGGTGCGGCTGAGCGCCGGCTACCTCCGGGCCCACGGCAGCCCCACCGCCCGGCTGGATGCCGAGCTGCTCGCCGCCCTCGCCCTGGGGATCCGCCGCCTCGACATCTACCTGCAGTACGACCGTCCGCTCGACGAGCCGCAGCTCGCCGCCATCCGCGAGCTGGTGCGCCGCCGGGGTGGCGGTGAGCCGGTCGCGTACATCACCGGCGAGAAGGACTTCTGGGGCCGCCCCTTCACGGTCACGCCCGCCGTGCTGATCCCGCGGCCGGAGACCGAGACACTGGTGCAGGTCGCCCTCGACCACGCCCGCACACTGGGTCGCGACCACCTGACCATCGTCGATGTCGCCACCGGCAGTGGCTGCGTGGCGGTGACTCTGGCCGCGGAGCTGCCCGGCGCGCGGCTGGTGGCCACCGACGTCAGCGCCGGGGCCGCCGCGGTGGCTCGGGTGAACGCGGAGCGCCACGGTGTCGCCGACCGGGTGGACGTGCTGGTGGGGTCGTGGGCGGACCCCGTTGACGGCGTGGTCGCCGACATCCTCGTCGCCAACCCGCCATACATCGCCACCGCCGTCCTCGAGTCGCTCGACCGCGACGTGCGCGACCACGAGCCGCGCCTGGCGCTGGACGGCGGCGAGGACGGGCTCGACGCGTACCGGGCGCTGTTGCCGTCAGCAGCGCGGGTGCTGGCAGCCGACGGCTGGGCGGCGTTCGAGACCGACATCGGCGCAGCTCGCGAGGTGGAGCTGCTGGGCGTCGCCGCGTTGGGCGGGTCGTCGCGCACCCACCCCGATCTCAGC
>JALYTM010000306.1 GCA_030854305.1 Candidatus Dormiibacterota bacterium | reverse complement strand
GCCGAGAGGTTGTCGCGACGCACGATGCGCGGCACCAGCGCGTCCAGCGACGGCCGCTGCAGGGCGTCGACGCCCGCAGCGAAGCCGACCGCGACAAACAGCACCCGCAGCCGTGGATGGGGCACGGCGGCGTTGACCACCAGCGCGCCCGTGGCAACACAGAGGCCCAGCTCGGTCAGCCGCACCATGCGGCGGCGGTCGACCGAGTCGGCCAGGGCGCCACCGATGAAGGACACCAGCAGGATGGGGAGGAGCTCGGTGAAGCTGATCAGGCCGACCACCAGCGACGAGCGGGTCAGCGCGTACGCCTGGAAGGGCACCGCGACGTACGTGATCATGCTGCCGGCAAACGAGACGCCCTGACCGAGGAAGAGGAGCCGGAACTCGCGCGACTCGCGCAGAGGGGTCACATCCACCGCCACGTGGGACACCATCCTGCGAAGCGCCGACCCCGCCTGCTCGGAGGCACCGAGGTCGGCGACCTCGCTCAGCGGGTCGGGGGATGCGCGCGTGTGCGGCAGCAACGGATCGGACACCGCGCAACTGTCGGGCCCGACAGCCGCCGTGTCGAGTCCGCGGTCACCGGGGCGCGATCGGCTCGACGTGACCTGCGGCCTCGGTAGCGGGCGCGGTCCTGTACCTCATCGATATCCTGTGGCCGATCCCTCAGCCGGCCAACACACACCGGGTACCGCTGCCGCAGATCTCACGCCGCGCCGATAATCGCGGGACACCTGTCGCCGTGCGTCCGGGTCGGCACCTGCGCCCGACCAACTGACCACCTCGCCCGACCCCTCGCCCATCCCATCCCGAGGAACGATGACCTTCACCTCCTCGTGCCGCCTTGCCGTCGGCACGATCACGTCCGTCGTGGTGCTGGCCGCGTGTGGTGGACCCGCAGCGCCGGCATCAACAGGAAGTGCGTCGAGCTCGCCGCAGCCGTCCCTGAGCACGCCCGGGTCGGGGAGCAATGCGGCGAAGAACCTGGCCCTGTCCCCCACCGACCTTCCCGCCGCACTGTCCGCGTTCGTCCAGAGCTCGGACGGCCTGCTCGGCACCGCGCCCAACACCAACAGCCGCGTGTTCGCCAACTCCGCCAACACCACGCGGGTCGAGGTCGACATCGCGGTCGACACCTCGGTGTCGAGCGCGACCACCGACTACCAGGCCTACCAGGCCGCTGCCTCCCGGCTGGTCCCCACCCAAACGGGCACGTCGACACCCGCCATCGGGCAGCAGGCGAAGGAGTTCGCGGGCACCGACAGCAGCAGCCATTCCGCGGTGTCGCTCTCCTTCCTGGAGGGTTCCGACATCGTGGTTGTGTCCATGGTCTCATCGTCCGCCACCGTCGATGCGTCGGTGGTGGAAGCGGTCGCCAGGGCACAGGACTCCAAGATCACCCACCTGTAGGGCGGTCCGATCAGGCCGGCTGGGCAGCCGGTTCGGTCCCGGTTCGGCGCCGCACCTCGGCGAGCACTTCCAGCGCGTGGCGGGACGCGGACACGCGCGGCCAGACGTGGGCGACCTGGCCATCCGGACCGATGAGGAACGACACCCTCTGGGTGACCGGCAGCACGCCCATCAGCTTGCCGACACCGTAGGCGCGCCGGACACTGCCGTCGCCGGACGACGCCAGGGCGAACTCCAGCCCGTACTTCTCGGAGAAGCGCTGGTGCGAGTCCCAGCTGTCGCTGCTGACACCGATCACGTCGGCGCCGCTCTCGGTCAGTGCGCTGAGGTTGTCGTTGAGACTGCACGCCTCGGCGGTGCAGCCCGGCGTGTCGTCCTTGGGGTAGAAGTACACGAGAACGTGGCGGCCGCGCAGCGACGACAGCTGCAGCGTTGAGCCGTCGCGCCGCCGAGCCTCGATGTCGGGGGCGTCGGCGCCGATGCCCAGCAGAGCCATTGCGTTGTTCTCCTTTTGCCTCTCAGCGTACGGCACGCGGCCGTACGCGAGGCCTTCTCCGCGGCAGGGTCAGGGGTTGGTCGCGCCCGTGGGCCGCAGGTCGGGTTCCGCACCGGGGGTGGGCTCCGCTCCGGCACCGGCTGCCGCGCCCACGTTGGGCGTCGCCCTTCCCCCGGTTCGGTTGGTGGCGGCGAGGAACTGCACCAGCGGTGCCAGCAGCTCGTCGCGAAGGCGGAACACTGACTCCTCGGCGGTTGCCGCCGCCTCCTCGGTCACCACTCCGATGGTCTGCAGCCGCTCGAGCTGGTGGCACACCTCGAACGTCGAGGAGTCGGTCGCTGTGGCCAGCCGGGCGCTGGTCGCCGGCCCGTCCAGCAGCGCTCGGACCAGGTGCAGGCGGGTGGTGTCCCCGAGGCCGCGGAACAGCGTCGCGGTGGCATCGAGCATGTCGTCGCCGCCGGAGAGCAGCGCACGCGCGGCGTGCCAGGCGTCGGCAGGGCGGCGCGGCAGCCCGCGACCACTTGCGTAGGTGGTCTGCATCAGCGACTCGCCGACAGTCGCCCCGGCCCCTCGACGGGCCACCACCACGTAGAAGATGAGCACCGCCAGCAACGCCACGCCGAGGTCCAGCCACCCCGCCGCCACGCCGGCGCCGAACAGCCGCCTGCCCACGGCGAGCACGCCGGTGGCGATGCTGGCGACCACGCCCACGTCGATCAGCACCGCCAGCAGGATGCGCACCAGGCGGGGCA
>JALYTM010000305.1 GCA_030854305.1 Candidatus Dormiibacterota bacterium | reverse complement strand
GCGCAGGGCATCGCGCATGACCGCCGGGGTCAGGTGTGCCGCTTCAGTGGCGGCGACGAAGTCGAGGATCAGCGCGGCCACCTCCTGCGCCTTCTCGATCTGCACGAAATGGCCGGCGCCGCTGATGACCTCCAGCCGGCTGCCGGGCATCGCCTCGTGGGCTGCCCGAGCATGGCTCGCCGGGATGATTCGGTCGCCCTCGCCCCACATCAGCATGGTGGGCATCCGGCCGGCGAGGTACAGGCGCTCCATCGCGGAGATGCGCTGGCCGCGCTGGTCGATGACCGCACGCACGGTGGCAAGGAAGGCGTCCCGCGTCAGCGGGTCGGTGAGGCTCCCGTAGCCGCGCCACAGCGCGCGCTGACCCGGGCTGGCCTTGACCCCGAGCCGGCCGAGCCAGGAGGTGGCGCCGGCGAGCAGGTTGCGCACCCGAACGGAGAGCACGAGTGGCGCGACCAGCTCGGCGCCCGGCAGCCCCAGGCTGCGCAGCAGGAAGGTGACGTCTTTGCCCAGCCCCCCGCTGGCGACCAGCACCATGCGCTCGCAGCGCTCCGGGTACTGGTACGCGAACTGCATGGTGATGCCGCCGCCGAGCGAATGGCCCACCAAGGAGGCCGACTCGATGTCGAGAGCCACCAGCAGGTCGCGCATGACGGTTGCCTGGTTGCCCAGCGAGTAGTCGCCCCGGGGTTTGCCGGAGCGTCCGTGGCCGGGCAGGTCCGGCGCGATCACGCGGTAGTGACGGGCAAGGATGGGGAGGATGCCGTCCCAAGCCCAGGCTGCCTCGGCGATGCCGTGGATCAGGAGCAGCGTCTCGCCCTGCCCCGCTTCGAGGTAGGCGAGGCGGTGTCCGTGAAGCCTCAGGGAACGACGGTGCACGGTGGGACGCGGCGCTCGCGGCGTGGTCACGCGGGGATCCTATCGGCTCGTCGACCGGCCGCGGTCAGCCGCCGGAGGCAGGCGCACGGTGGCGGCGGCTCCGGTAGAACAGGGTCGCCCCGCCGAACGCGATCAGGCCTGCACCTGCCAGGACTGCCTCCCAGAAGGACTGGTCGGCGAGCAGCGAGTGGTCGCACTGGCGAGCGGCCGCCAGGTCGTCACCTGGGTTGGTGGTGGTCTCGGCGGTCGGCTCGCCGGGCGCCGACGAGTCCACCGGCAGGCTGGCACACGGGTCGCGGTCGGCGACAGCGGAGGCGGAGCCGGCAGCCCACGCCGGTGTCGACGACACGGTCACGCACAAGCCGGCGACCACACCGAGCGTGAGGCCGAGCCGGGGCAGAAGGCGCAGTCGTGGCCGCCGAGCCATCAACGCCGGCCCCCGGCCGCGAGCGCCTTCACAGCCACATACGATAGACCCCCGGCCGCCCCGAGCCGACGCGTCCCGATCAGGCGGCGCCGTGGCCGGGGAGGGATGTGGCCGCGGAGCGGATCGCCCGGATCACCGCCTCGGGCGTCGAGTCCTTGGTGAGGTAGCTGACCGCTCCCGCGGCGAGCGCCTCGGTGATCTTCTCGCGCTCGGAGTAGGAGGTGAGCATCACGACGCGGATGTCGGGATCGATGTCCGACATCTTCTGCGTGGCCTCGATGCCGTCCATCCCCGGCATGGAGATGTCCATCAGCACGATGTTGGGGTGGACTGCGTAGGCGAGCGCCAGCGCGGCGGCACCGTCCTCAGCCGCCCCCACCACCTCGATGTCGTCCGCCACTCCGAGGATGTCGGCAAGGCCCTTGCGCATCAGGGGATGGTCGTCAGCGATCAGTACTCGAATGCGCACTGTGTCATTTTCTAACATGGAAGCTGCAGCATAAGCGACGTCCCGTTGCCCGGCTCGCTGGTCAGGGTGAGGTGTCCGCTGGCGGCCTCGACGGCGTTGTTGAGCAGGTGCAGGCCCACGTGGCCCTCCTCACGTCTGCGCGAGCGGTCGGCGGAGGAGAAGCCCTTGCCGTTGTCCGAGAGCTGGAGGGTGAGCATGCCGTCGGTGTGGGTGAGCGTGGTCACCACCCTGGTCGCCTGACTGTGGTTGACGATGTTGCGCACCGCCTCCTGGGCCACACGGAACACCAGTGACGTCTTGTCGGCCGCCAGGTGGGTGACGCCGGCGACCTCGAACTCCACCTCGATGCCGCGCGAGGGGAGCGGCGCGAGCAGCTTGCGCACCGCGCTGTCGACGCCGGCACCGTCGAGGTTGGGCGGGGCGATCTCGATCATCAGCGTGCGCAGGTCGGTCACCGAGGACCGCAGTGTGTCGGCGGCCTCGAGCAGGTCAGCATCCGGGCTCTTCCCGGACCCGCGGGCGGCAAGCGAGAAGGCGAGACCGGCCAGCGTCTGCACCACGCCGTCATGGAGGTCACTGGCGATGCGCTTGCGCTCGGCGTCGCCCGCGTCGATGGCCTGTTGAAGGAGCGCCTCACGGACCTTGGCGTGCTCCTCCCGCTCGAGGTCCTGCGCCCTGATGCGCCGCGCGAGGAGGAGGAGGAACCCCTGGAGCAGGACGATCGGGAGGAGCGTCGTGGAGAACCCGACGATGCCGCCCGCGTGGTGGAGAAGAACGGCTCCGTACGCGGCCCACCCGTAGCCGATGTGGTACGGGAGCGTGTGGGGCAGCGATCGCTTGAACAAGGACGCGGTCCCCTGGCCGCCGTCTGAAGCCAGCCGGATG
>JALYTM010000044.1 GCA_030854305.1 Candidatus Dormiibacterota bacterium | reverse complement strand
CGCGGCTCATTCGTCAGCGTTGCGGCCCTCACCGCAGCCATCAGGGAGTATCTCTCCGTGCACAACGCAGACCCCACGCCCTTTATCTGGACCGCCTCTGTGCAAGACATCCTGGAGAAGATCGCCCCTTGTCGAGTCATTTCCCGGACAGACCACTAGGAGCAGGTCCAGGTGCCCTTCACGTGGATGGGTTTGAGGGCGGGGTTGGGGGTTGGGGGGTCGGGGAGCATGTCGACGTCGACGGTGCCGCTCTTGCCGTCGGCGGCCACGGTGGCGGTGCCGGCGGCGGTCTTGGCGACGTTGGTGCCGGCGGCCCACTCCTGGGTGCTGTCGTTGCCGTTGAAGAAGGCGACCAGACCGGTGCTGGGGGTTTGCGGGAACTGGGTGGTGCCGATTGGGAGGCTGAACTGGAGGTCGTAGCTGCCGAAGATGAGGATCCCGCTGACGGCGCTGCCGGTGGCGGGCTGGCACATGTTGGCGCTGTTGGGTGTTTCGGCGAGGGAGAGCGACAGCGAGCCGGTCACCACCAGGTTGCTGCCGGAACCGACCGCGGGGGCTGAGGTACCGGGAGCGGTGCTGGGGCCTTGGGTGGGTTGGCTGCTGTTGGTCGCCGCACTGGACGACGGGGTGGCGCTGCTGCCGCAGCCGGCGATGGCCGCCGCGCACGCGAGTGCCAGGACAACTGGTTTCCTGCTCACCTCACACTGGTCCGCACCGCGGCGTCGATGCTCGCTGCGCTGCAGGCAGAGCCGCTCGTACTCCACCGTCGCGCGGGCCGACAGTTCAGTTGCAAATCCGATCTTGGCCTTCAAATCGACGGCAAATCAACGGCAGACCACCAGCCGAGCGGGTGGCTGTCCTCAGCCCCCTTCCGACGCACGGTAAACGAAGCCGTGCGCCGCGCCTTTGGTGTCCGTGTAGAACCCGACCATGGCCCCATTGTTGGCCAGGCATTGAACCGACGTGCTCGAGCCCTTCGGGTCGTCGATGGTGGTGAAGGTGCCGTGCTTCAGTTGAAAGCCGTGCACGATGCCGGCAGCATCCACGTACTGACCTGCGAGAACGCCAGAGTCATTGACGCAGTATCCGGACGTACCCTGACCGCTGGCCGTTCCAGCCTTAGGATCGTTGATGAGCCCGGTGGATTTACCGGCTTGGTAGAGAAAACTGCGGTGCACTCCCGCGCTGTCAATCAAAATGCCCGCGCTTTGGTTGTGACTATTGATGTTGACCAGACCATCTCCTTGCCCGCTCCCCGTGCCGGCGTGCCGGTTGTCCACGGTGCGGTACCGGCCATCGATCAAGGTGAACCCGTGGTCAACGCCGGCCGCATCGATGACCTCGCCGGCGATGTCGCCGTCGTCATTGATGCCCTGCGCGAACGTACCTTGACCCGAAGCTGTGCCACCGAGCGGATCATCGATTGTCGTAAATCGCCCGCGAGTGAACAGGAAGCCATGACTGATTCCGGCGGGATCGACGTAATAGCCGACCACCGCCTCATGGGTGTTCACGGAAAGGGGATCGGTGCCTTGGAACGGACCCGACCCGGCCTTGGGATCGTTGATTGGGCTGAACGCGCCATCCTCGTAGATGAATCCGTACCCTTGGTTACTCGCGGTGTAGTAATTGCCGACGAGCACTCCCGCGTCGTTGATCCCCGAGGGATACGTGCCTTGTCCGCTCGCGGATCCTGCGCCAGGGTGGTCCAGTGTCGAGAACGTATGGTGACTTGCCAACGTGGGCACCGGCGCCGCAGCTTCGACGCTCATCCCTGATCCGGCCAGCGCTGCAACCGCAACAACCATGGCCCGCTTCCAGTACCAGCGAGATGACTTCATCACCGCCCGTCCTCCTGTTCAGTGGCGCGAGTATATGCGCCTCCAAATACCTGTGCTCATAGGCCCCGCGTTGCGCCGCAGCGGTGACCACCCGCTTCCCACAAGGTGTGGCAGTGCCTGTTCCAGGGACCACGGGGCTTGACGCCCGCGCAGCGTAAGTTGTAACTTACGGTTAGTGAACGCTTACGCAGATGCTGTACTGGTCGCCCTGGCCGATCCCACCCGGAGGGCGATCTTTGAGCGGGTGGCCGCTCGGCCGCGGGCGGTGGGGGAGCTGGCTGGGGAGGTGCCGGTGAGCAGGCCGGCGGTGTCGCAGCACCTGCGGGTGCTGAAGGAGGCGCGATTGGTGGTGGACCGAAAGGAAGGCAACCGGCGCATCTACGAGGTCGACCCGCGCGGGGTCGAGGGGCTGCGGGCCTACCTCGAGCAGTTCTGGAGCGACAAGGCGCTGCCCGCTTTCAAGGCGGCGGTGGAACAGCAGCAACGGCAGGAGGAGGCGACATGACCATGCAGGGAACCGCGACATCGGTGCGGACAGCGATCACTGTGGAGGCGCCGATCGAGAAGGCGTTCTCCGTCTTCACGGACGGGATGGCCACGTGGTGGCCCAAGGAGAACCACATCATCGAGGCGGAGCTGGCGGAGATGGTGCTCGAGCCGCGCGTCGGCGGCCGCATCTTCGACCGCGGCGTCGACGGCAGCGAATGCGTGTGGGCACACGTGCTGGCGTACCAGCCGCCGACGCAGTTCGTGTTCAGCTGGGACATCTCGTCGCAGTGGCAGATCGAGACCGATCCCGAGAAGACCAGCGAGGTGGTGGTGACGTTCGTCGCGGAGACTCCGCAGCGCACCCGCGTGGAGCTTGAGCACCGCAAGCTGGACCGTCACGGCGAGGGCTGGGAGCAGATGCGCGACTCCGTCGGCGCCGACCAGGGCTGGGCGCTGGGGATGACGGCGTTCGCGGCTGCCGCGGCCGCCTGACGCCGGTTGGCCGCGCCGGCGAGCGCCACGACGCGTGGTGGCTCGCCGGCGTCGTGCTGCGCTAGGAGATCCTGCGGCGGTAGATGACCATGGCGAACAGGTACGCGACGACGAGGATGCCGACACACCAGGCCAGGGCGACCCAGATGTCGGTGCCGACCGGCCGCTGTGTGAACAGGTCGCGGACCGTGTTGACGATGGACGTCACCGGCTGGTTCTCGGCGAAGGCGCGCACCGGGCCGGGCATTGTGGCCGTGGGCACGAAGGCTGAGCTGATGAACGGCAGGAGGATGAGCGGGTAGGCGAACGCGCTGGCGCCGTCCGCAGACTTCGCTGCGAGACCGGGGATGACGGCCATCCACGTCAATGCCAGGGTGAACAGGATCAGGATGCCGGCGACCGCGAGCCACGCCGGAACTCCCGCCCCCGAGCGGAAGCCCATGAGGAAGGCAACGAGCACGACGACAACGAGCGAGATCAGGTTGGCGACCAGCGAGGTCAGCACATGCGCCCAGAGGACGGACGACCGTGCGATCGGCATGGACTGGAACCGCTCGAAGATGCCGCTCTTCATGTCCAGGAAGAGCCGGAACGCGGTGTAGGAGATTCCCGACGCAATCGTGATCACAAGAATCCCGGGCAGCAGGTAGCTCACATACGAGTCCGACCCTGACTTGATCGCGCCGCCCAGCACGTAGACGAAGAGCAGCATGAATGCGATCGGCATGATCGTGGTCGTGATGATGGTGTCCAGGCTGCGCGTGATGTGGCGCAGGGATCGTCGCAGCAGGACGCCGGTGTCGCCGAAGAAATGTGTGGTCATCGTTGTTCCTTGGCGGCGTCACCGACGATGGCGAGGAAGACGTCCTCGAGGGTCGGCTGCTTCTCGACGTATTCGACCTTGGCGGGCGGGAGCAGGTGCTTGAGCTCGGTGAGCGTGCCGTTGACGATGATCCGACCCTCGTGGAGGATCGCGATCCGGTCGGCGAGCTGTTCGGCCTCGTCCAGGTACTGGGTGGTGAGCAGCACCGTGGTGCCGTGCTCGGCGAGATCCTTGACGGCCCGCCACACCTCGAGGCGCCCCTGGGGGTCGAGCCCGGCCGTCGGCTCGTCGAGGAAGATGACGTGCGGATTCCCGATCAGGCTCATCGCGATGTCGAGGCGGCGGCGCATGCCACCCGAATAGGTCGACACCCTGCGCGCGGCCGCGTCGCTCAGCGAGAAGCGATCGAGCAGGTCATCCGCGATCGTGCCCGGGTCCTTGAGGTGCCGCAACTGGGCGACCATCACGAGGTTTTCCCGCCCGCTGAGGATTTCGTCGACGGCGGCGAACTGTCCGGTCAGGCTGAAGGACTCCCGCACGTCCGCAGCCTGAGTGGCGACGTCGAAGCCGTTGACGCTGGCAGTGCCCGCGTCCGCCCTGAGCAGCGTCGACAGGATTCTCACCACCGTGGTCTTGCCCGCGCCGTTGGAGCCGAGCAGGGCGAAAATGCTGCCCCGCTCCACGTCGAAGTCCACGCCGCGCAGCACCTCGAGCTTCTTGTACGACTTCACCAGTCCCTGCACACGGATCGCGTGGACGTGCTCTGTGGTCATGACACCGTCCTCTCTTCTTGTCCGGTGTCTTCGCGGGTGGCGCGCTCGATGGCGTTGAGCAGCCGCGTCTGCTCGCGGATCCTCCACTGCCCCTCCGGGTAGTTCTGAAGGAACGTCTCGACAAACTCCACGGGGTTGTCCCCGACGATCTCGCGAATCGGGGTGTGGTTCGCCGCGCTCTGCTCGAACAGGTCGAGGAGGTCCTCGAGCATCGACACCGCGCCGTCGCCGCCCACCCGCCCGAAGTACATCAGGTACCGACCCAGCGCCTCGACCGCGGTGCGATAGCTCGCGGGAAGCTGTCTGGTGCCCGCCTTGTACTGCCGGTAGCGCCGCTTCTGCTCGAGCGGTCCTGTGACGCGCTCGATCCACCTGGTTGCCATCTCTATCGTCCTCCCTGGTACAGCTGTTCGAGCCGCTCCGCGAGGAAACTCCACGTCCTCCGGAACTCCTCGAGGTATTCCCTTCCTTGAGCGTTGAGCGTGTACACCTTGCGCGGCGGCCCCTTCTCGGACGGGACCTTCTCCACGTCGACGAGGCCGTGCTGCTCGACCCTGATGAGCAGGGCGTAGACGGTGCCTTCGGCGATGTCTGAGAAGCCCTGCTCACGCAACCGTGCGGTGATCTGGTACCCGTACGCGGGCTGCAGGGACAGGATCGCGAGGACGATGCCCTCGAGCGTGCCCTTGAGCATCTCCGTCATCTGCTTGCCCACCGAACACCTCCTCTGACTACCCAGCGTCACTGACTACCGGTACATAGTAGCACTGAATAGCGGTGGCGCACGCTCTTGGTGACGGCGGGAGGTGTCGGCCGGCGAGGACTCCGTCCGCAGGATGCGCTAGGCAGAGCGGCGAAGCAGGCCCGGGCTGGTCAGCAGTGAGAGTGCGTAGAGCACGGCCACGATGACCAGCAGCGCGCGGTAGCCGGTGAGAAGGGACGCGTACTCGAGGATGCCGCCCAGCATCGCGCCCAGCAGGTTGGCGCCGAACGCGGTGACCGACTCGGAGACATCTTTGAACCGCTGGGCGAAGATGAGGTTGGCGATGAGGATGGGCGTGAACGCCAGCAGCACCGCACACACGAACCGTGGGACAAAGCTGAGCGCCAGCAGGCTTTCCAGCGGCACCAGCCAGGCCACCGTCAGGCAGAACAGCAGCAGCACGTAGAGCAGCCGCGGCCGGCGGATCGTCCAACGCCACGAGATCTCGATGGCGACCAGCACCGCCACCAGCACGCCGATGAACACCAGCGCGTTGACGAACCAGGTGGTGCCGAACAGGAGCGCGAACTGCACCACGCTCTTGGTCTCCAGCAGCAGGAACGCGCCGCCCATGAAGAACAGGTCGGTGTACTTGGCCATCGGCCGCATGCGGCCGCCGACGCCGCGCACGAACACCAGGGAGGTGGCGGCGATCAGCAGCAGCGTCCAGATGTACAGCGACGGGATGCTGGGAGTCTCGAGGTAGAGGAAGGGATAGTCGTCGGTGGTCGCCGCCGGGACGAATGCGCCCGGGGCGGGCTGCCACGTGCTGTGGCAGGTCAGCGTTCCCGGGGTGGCGCTGTCGGTCATCACCACCGAGGTGGCACCCCACTTGCGCAGGCACGGGGTGGTGCCGTACACCTGCTGCAACGTGCCGGCGAGACGGTCGACCAGCCACGTCTGCCGGTACGAGTTGTACATCGAGAAGGAACCGCCGGTGCGCAGGTGCGCCCTGGCGCTCTGCATCGCCTCGCTGGTGAACAGGTAGCTCTCCAGCCGCAGCGAGGACTGGCCGGACACCAGGGTCAGGCTGTCGGGGAGCGCGAAGATGACCAGGTCATACGCCTGGTCGGTGTGCTCGAGGAACTCGCGGCCGTCGGTGATGTGGATGCTCACCCGCGGGTCCTGGTAGGGATGGTTGGGGTGTTGCGCGACGCCGACCTGGTACAGCGCGGGGTCGATCTCGACCGCGTCGACGTGCTTGGCACCGTGAGCCAGCGCGATGGCGACGTCGTTGCCGTTGCCCGCGCCGACCACCAGCACGTTGTCCAGCGGGTTGTGGGGGCCGGCGTCCTGGTACGGCCACTGCCGGTAGCCGTTGACCTGGTTGGGGTCGTGGATGACGTCGGCGGTGCCCTGGTGGGGAATGCCGTCGACGGCGATGTTGAGGTTGGTCGGTGATGTGCGCGTCTGGGTGATCTTGTAGTAGGGCGACCAGCTGAACCGCGGCGTGAACGTTTCCACCCCGAGGAAAACCAGCATCGCCACCAGGCAGGCGCCCTGCAACAACCAGCGACGGTTGCCCTGCAGGAGGAAGAACACGACGACCACCACCGCCCCCCACGCCAGCGGTGGCGCCCACAGGAACGACAGTGCCGAGAACGCGAGGATCCCGGCCAGGCTGCCGAGGATGTCGAGGCGGTAGGCGGTGAGCGGCGGGTACTGCTGAAACGAGCGGCCCACGCCCTCGCCGATGCAGGTCATCACCACCGCGGTGGCCAGGAAGATGACGGGCAGGGCGATCCACGACGGGACGCCGACGGTGGCGGTGCTGCCGCCGAAGAAGATCAGCTGGTCGGCCGAGCGGTCGACGGTGACCGGGAAGACGTTGACGAAGATGATCAGCACGCCCAATGCGATCGGCGCCAGCCGGGAGAAGTCGCGCTTGGACCGTGAGTGCAGGAAGCCGGCGCCGATACCGAGGAAGCTGCCCAGCAGCACGAAGTTGGAGAAGAACGCGAGGTAGAGGACATTGGAGCCGAGCCAGCGGATCAGCGCCAGCTCGGTGAAGAGCATCAAGGCGCTGTACAGGACCAGCCGCCACCGTCCCCTGACCATCAACGCTCCCTGATCGGGTGATCGACCCGTGGCGGCCGTTTGGCAGTCAAAAGGGGATGGGATCCGGATACCAGGTTGCGAAGTCCTGGCGTGGTCCCTTCTCGCTCACCGCCGGCGCCGAATCAAACCAGGCCAGCTCTTCACCGACCCACGCCGTGGGACGACACTCGGCCGCGGAGCGAGAGGCGACGCCGCCGTATGACCGCGACCGGAAGGCACGCCGCCCGATCCGCCGGCAGCGGTCATGCGCGACGCCGAACGGAAAGCCGGCCGGCAGACCGAGATCGGCAACCCCCGCCGCGCTGACGACGTCAAGACACGTGCTGCGGGGGACGTGAACCTGGAGAAGATGTGGCCGGCGTGCGGGTTTGAGGTCGAAGAGGCCGATGGCTCGGCCTGCGTGCTGGGCTCGAGCATTGGCGGCTGCCACTGCCTGATCAGCGCACAGGTGGAGCACGCCGAAGGCTCCGGGAGGATTCCAGCGGCCCCCGTGGGTGCGGCTCAGCGCGGTGTCGAGCGGGTCTCTCCAGTGCGGACTGAAGACGCGCAGGTATGTCCCGGACCGGATCAGTGACTTCACGCGTCCTCGGCGTACGCGAACAGGCGGCCCAGGTATCCATACACCGCATCCGGTCCTTCGGCGATCAGCACCTCCAGCATCGTCCGATTCCCCAACCAGGCATCAGGGGTCCGTACGATCTCCGGGATGCGCGACCTGATCAGCTCACGATCGAGGACGCGGGCGAGGCTCTGAAGGCGCTCGGCCGTCGCCCGTCGCCCCTGCGGGATCCCCGTGGAGCGCCAGGAGGTGAGCGAGGGCCGGCGGACCCCGAACAGGTCGGCGAGCTCGCTCTCGCTCAGTCCGAGGACCTGACGGATCTCGTCGAGGACTGTGACCCCCTCTCGGTCGATCACCTGGGCCATCGCCGTTCCTCTGTGTCCATCGTTCGTCAATGGTACGCCCGTGGGTAGGGGACTGCCAGTGTCCTACGCGCGTTCGTTCCGGGCGGGCTGCGGCTCTGACGGGGCGTAGTCAATCACGACGGAATCTTTCCCTGGGGTCATCGTTCCCCTCTCCCTCAAGGGTGATCGTCATGTGTGGATCCGCTGTAATCGTGAGCGTCTTGTCGCCAGGCTCCACCTTGTTGAAAGAGTAGATACCGACGCGCTCGCGGTCATCGACACGGTAATTCGACACGCCGCGAATCCTCATCTCGTGATCGAAAGGCTTCGGTCGCCCTTCGGCATCGCGCGGAAATCTCCGCGTTGGCTTCCCCCAAAAGGGGATTGTCACCGACCTTGTTTCGGTGTCGAACGTGATTGCGTCCACGTCGAACCACCGATCGTGCAATGCAAACAGAATGGCCTCAGGCTCGGTCGCCATCTTTACGCGTGTTCAGGCTTCTCTTTGCCACCGCGGATTGGCAAGCCACTCATCCAGTTTCGCCCTCAACTCTGCCTCGCCGTCAGCTCTAGAGAACGCGTCGATCTTGGACGTCGGAGCCACCCGCCACGCTCACCCAAGACAGCCGTTACCGACCTGGTTCGCCAGCAATTGCAACGTCTGAGGCTCCGGCAACAGCCTCGGGTGCTGCAGCGCCAACCGTCACAACCGTCGCCGCCACCGCCGCCGTCACAGCCAACGCTTTGACGCCCTGACTCGTGCTCAAAGTCGTATGACAACCGCCGTTGTCGTTGTTGCCGCCGAACGGGTTACGTAGGCAGAAGTCGTCCCACGGCCACAATCCGTTGGGGTCGATCCCGTTCAGCGGATTGCCCAACACGTACCCGTAGGGCGACATGGTGGTCAAGTCCCCCTGGTTGGTGTAATTCGAACGAGCTCTCCCTCGCGATGAAGTGAGCACGAAGAGTTACGCGGCGATGCCCTCCGTGAGTAGGTTGGTGGTGACATCTTCGCCGGTGAG
>JALYTM010000304.1 GCA_030854305.1 Candidatus Dormiibacterota bacterium | reverse complement strand
ACGGCCGACAGGTCGAACACGACGGGGCGGTGCATCGCCATCGGGCTGGTCGTGTGATGGGCGAAGACGTCGCCGAACTCGCCGTCCCCGGACAACGCGATGAGCGCGTCGACCAGGCCCTCCAACCGGGTGAAGTACCGCTTCGCACTCCCCCGGTCGTTCACGACCGACGCCAACCTCTCCGGGCGGGCACGCACCAGCTCGAGCAGGTCCGGGATGACCGGCACCTGCCCGGGGTGGCCCTCCTCCCACAGGCGTGGGGCCATCGCCAGGACGCTGCGCTCGTGCGCCTGCAGCGGGCGCAGCAACGCCAGCTCGCACAACCCGACCATCACGTTCAACCGTCGGGCCTCGATGTCGCCCTCGGCTTCCGCCCGCACCGCGGCGGGCAGCCGGCTCAGCTGGTCCGACAGGGGGCCGCGGTCCAACGGGTTGACGAACTCGCTGCCGCGTCCCGGGGCGATCACCTGACCGTGCAGGCAGTCGCGGATCAGGATGACGTACTCGCCTTTCACGTCCGAGAGCACCAAGGGCAGGATCCCCTTGGGCACCAGCAGGGTCAGGATCCGGGCCACCAGGGACGACTTGCCCAGGCCCGGGCGGGCCAGCACGAACGCCGACGGGTTGTTGATCAGGTGGCTGACGAACCACGACACCGGGTCCGCGCACACCACGCCCCGCCCGTCCAGGTGCGGACCGAGCGGGACCCCGACCATCGGCAGGGTGCCGCCGGCGCTGAACGGGTACAGCCCGGCGACCTGCACGCTCGGCCCCCGAAACTCCGGGGGTGCATCGACGATGACGGTCTCGCCGCCGCCCCTCATCTCCCACCCGTACCGCCCCGGCTCCCACGCGTGGCTGAACGCCGCGGCGATCCGGCGAGCGGAGCGACGACGCTCACCCGCCCCCCCGACGCCACCGCCACGTCCTGCGGTCCGTGCCGTGCGGGCCGGCCGGGCATTCGAGTCAGCTGCTGCCGCTGCGGCTGCTGCCGTGGCCGACATTGCCGGTGGCGCGTGACGGCCGCGGCGGCGCAGACCACGAAGGCTCACCATCACCACTCCCGCTCCGACGCAACCGCAGCCGCGCCACTGGCCCTCTCCGCCGATGACGGCACTGTTGGTTTCTTGCCGGGGGCGCGGGCGACGTGCTGGGGAACCAGCCCGAGCGGCAACGCGGTCAGGAACGCCATGTCCTGGCTCCCGATCGGGACCCGCAACCCGATCCGGGCCTGGGCGGCCAGGCCCGACTTGACCGCCCGCGAGGCCCGGCGCAACGCCTCGGGACTGTCCGCGGACACCGTCACCAGCATCCCGACCCGCACCAGCGGCGAGCCGTGCGCCTCCTGCGCGGCGGTGGCCTCGGCCGAGGCCAGCTCGGCCCGCGCCCCGGCCTTGGCCCGCCGGCCCTGGGTCGCCTTGAACAACGCCTTCCGGACGTCCGCATCCGCCGCGGCCGCCGACACCTGCGGGGTCTCGGCCCGGTACAACAGGGCGACCCGCTTACGCGGGATGTCCTTGTGCGGCTCCAACATCCTGGTCAGGGTCTGCGCGAAGAACCTCCCGCTGACCCCGTTCGGCGGGCTGGACATCTGCCAGGTGCGCGACAGGGTCGACTCGTGCCGGTAGAAGTCCTCCAGCACCCGGTGCGCGATCGGGCCGACCTCCGCCCACACCAACCCCGTCCCCTCCCCGGCGCCCGACAGCGCCGCCAGCTGCGCCTCCTCGACGTCGCCGGCGACGCTCGGGTCGAACGCGACCCGGGTCGAGTCGGTGATCTCCTGCGCCGTGCACGGCCGGGCGGCCGTCCCGGCGCCCGTCGCAGCCAGCGACGCCGTCCACGACGGCAGCAGGTCCCCGATCTGGTCGGCCATGTCCTCCAGGGTGCGCACCGACGACTCCGAGTCCCTGTCCCCATCCAGGGCCCGTGACGTCAGGGTCAACGTCACCCGCCCCGTCAACGTCGGTGACCCCACCCGCAGGTCGCGCCGCAGCTCGGCCTCGGCGACCCGGGCGAACGCCGGGACGGCACCGTCCTCGATCCGGCCGCGGGCCATCGCCCGCTCCAGGCGCTGACCCGAGTCCGGCACCGTCTCGATCACCACCGCCGCGCCCTGAATCTCCTCCACCGTGTTCAGCAGCCCCAGCCACGCCGCCCAGTGCGCCACCCAGGAGTCCGTCAGTGTCTTGTCCAGACCGGAGAACCCGGTCGGCGCGACCTGCACGACGACGCTGTACAGGCCGGCGTGCGGCCAGTGGATCAGCCCGAACGCCCGGCCGTGCATGTCCGTGTGCGACGTCAGCTCCGTGCCGGCCGCCACCCCCGGCAGGCGGCACCGCCCATCCGGCACCGCACCGGTCAAGCCCTGCCGCAGCTCGTCCTTGCCCGACCGGCGGGCCGTCCGCCGCTGGTGGCGGCGCCACACCGCCTGGTAGCGGCCGTACCCGTCGCGGGTCGGGAACGCGGACGGGGCGGCGATCGCTACCGCAACCACCGCCCACACCAGGCCCGCGAAGATATTCACCAACGCCAGCACCATCAGGATCACCGCCGCCAGCACCAGAAAGATGCTCGCCCCGAACGACAACCTGCCCAAGCCCGGCAGACCCGGCGCCCTCAAGTTCCCGTACCGCACCGGCTCCTCAGCGCCGCTCGTGCCGCTCGTGCCGCTCGTGCCGGTCGTACTGCTCA
>JALYTM010000043.1 GCA_030854305.1 Candidatus Dormiibacterota bacterium | reverse complement strand
CCGCGTGATCCCATCCAGGCCGGCGGCGATGTTCGCTGCCATGTAGAGGTACGGGTTGGCGGCGGGCTCACCGAGCCGGTTCTCTAGGTGCGTGCCCGTGTCGCCCTTGCCACCCTGGACGCGCACCATGGCGCCGCGGTTCTCCAGCGCCCAACCGATGCGGTCCGGAGCGAAAGAGTACGGACGGAAGCGTCCGTACCCGTTGACCGTCGGCGTCGTGAAGATGGTCATGGGCTTGGCATGCTCGAGCAGACCGGCCACGAACTGCCTGCCCACCGGCGCGAGCATCTCGCTCTCCGACGCGAAGGCGTTGGCACCGCTGCTCGCGTCGGTGAGTGACTCGTGGAGGTGCCATCCCGACGGGAAGAAATTGGGAAACGCCGGCCAGCACATGAACGACGCCAGCAGGCCGCGGCGTTGGCAGATCGACTTCACGGCGCTGCGGAAGAGGATCATCGAGTCGGCGGCGTTCAGCCCCGCCAGCGGGGCGAACGTGAACTCCATCTGCCCGGGGCCCCACTCGTCCTCCATAGACCGCGGGGGCAGCCCCACCTCGTAGAGGCTGTCGCGCAACGCACGCAGTGTACCGTCGACAGCGTCGAGGCGGGTCTCGGAGAGAAACTGGTAGCCCTGCTGGAAGATGTCGACCACCGGCGTGGGCGCCGGTGAACCCGTCTCCTCGAGCGCGGTGCGCACGTTGACAAGGCGAACGATGTAGTACTCCACTTCCAGGCCGGCGGTGTATCCGTACCCCGCCGCCTCGAGGCGACTCAGCTGCTCGCGCATGATCGCCCGGCCATCGAGCGGCATCGGCTTGCCGTTGCTGAAGTACACGTCGCACAACACCCAGCCGGTGCGGTCCGCCCAGGGCAGCACGCGGAACGTCTGCGGGTCGGGCACGATGACCACGTCCGGAAAGCCGGTGAACTCCGGGATGCCGAAGCCACCGCCCTCGACAAAGGCTGGCGGGAAGACGCTGTTGGCGGTGTCCAGGCTGTAGATGGCGCCGGAGAAGTCGGCGCCGTTGCTCATCGCCGCGATGGCCGCATCGGCAGAGAGGAACTTGGCGCGAGGAATGCCATGCTGGTCGGCGATGACGACGCGCACGGTGCGCAGGCCCTTCTCGCGGATCTCCGCGGCGACCGCTTGCGCCGCGGCCCGCTGCTCCTCAGTGTGCAGGCCGTGTCGCTCCACGAACCCCGGTGTGCCGACGCCCTGGCTGCTGTCCTCGTTCGCAGTCTTGGTCACGCTGCCCCTCCCTGGCGGACTCGGCTCACGAACTCCCCGCGCATCGACTCGATCAGCCGGACCGCAAACTGCTTGGGGCGCATGTCTGCGAGCGTCACCAGCGTCTCCGTACGCTGCACCCCGGTGATCTGCCAGACCCGTTCGAGGAGCAGCTGGCGCAGATGGTTGTGGTCGCGCACCAGCAGCCTCGCCAGGATGTCGATGGCGCCGGTGACGAGGCTCACGTCAGCCACCTCGGGCAACTGGCGCAGAGCCACTATGACCGGCGCCAGCGACTGTCCCTGGACGGCCGTGATGGTGAGGAAGACCGTCACCGGGAACCCGGCCTCTGGCCAGCCGATGTCGATGGTGTAGCCGCGGATCACGCCCGCGCGCTCGAGCCGGGCCACGCGTTCTCCGACTGCCGGCGCCGACATGCCCAGGCTGCGGGCCAGGCTGCGCTGGGACATCCGCCCGTCACCGGCGAGCAGCTGCAGGATCCTGAGGTCGACCGGGTTGAGGACGGTCGGGCGAACCTGTCGCGCGACCACGTCGACCACCCCACCCAGAGGCGCCACGCTCTTTGGCATCTGTAAGCCCTCCACAGCTGAAGACCTGCCATTCGCCCAGCGCCCCGGCGACGCCCCTGTCGACCGCCTCGCTTCAGGCGCCGAAGTCTGCCGGTCGCCGGGACACTCTGTCAAGCTTCCCAGTCGCACGCAAGCCGCACCGTGGAGAAAGCGATGAGCGACGGGAATCAGCATTTCAGCACCGAGGCGGGCAGCGCACCGACCGCCCAGGGCCGCTATGTCGACGTCAGCGCCATCGAGTCCGTCGAGTTCGTCCCCGGGCTCGCCTTTCGTCCCGTCCTCGGTGAGCGAACGATGGTCAACTTCGTCTCCTTCGAGCCGCACACCGTGGCGCCCCTGCACGTGCACGAGGAGGAGCAGATCGTGCTGGTGCTCGAGGGCGAGTTCGAGTTCGAGATCGACGGTGACGTGCGCACCATGTCCACGGGGGACGTCGCGGTGATCCCCAGTTGGGTGCCTCATGGCGCGCGAACGCTGGAGACATCGTGCCGCGAGGTCGACGTCTTCAACCCGCCCCGGCGCTCGCTGCTCGAGCACGCGGGGAGGCAGACGCCACCGCCCGGCGCGGGGGTGTAGGTGGACCTCAACCTGACCGGCAGGCGCGCGCTGGTGACCGGTGGCTCCAAGGGCATCGGCCTGGCCATCGCCGCGGAGCTCTCCGCGGAGGGAGCCGACGTCGCCATCTGCGCACGGAACGCGGAGGAGCTCGAGGCGGCGGCGGCACAGCTGCGCGGGTCCGGGCGCACCGTGCATGCGCAGGTCGCCGACGTCACCGATGCCGCGCAGGTGGCCGAGCTCGTGCGTCGTACCGCGGCGGGGCTCGGCGGCCTCGACATCCTCGTCAACAACGCCGGCGCTGCGCACCCGGGCAACTTCGAGTCGCTCACCGACGACGATTGGCGCGCCGACCTCGACGTCAAGCTCTTCTCGCAGATTCGCTGCACGCGCGAGGCCCTCCCCCACCTGCGGGAAAGCGCTGCGCCCCGCGTGATCAACATCAACTCCGTGTACGCGCGCTATCCCGACCCGAGCTTCTTCGCCACCACCGTCAACCGGGCGGCGTGCCTCAACCTCTCCAAGGCGCTGGCCCAGGAGTTCGCAGCCGACGGCATCCTGGTGAACAGCATCAACATCGGCTTGGTGGTCACCCCGCAGTGGGAGAACATCCGCCGACGACGCGCCCCGGATGCCACCCCCGGCGAGTACTTCGCGAGGCTGGCCACAGACGAGGTGCCACTGGGCCGCTTCGGGACGGTGGATGAGGTGAGCGGCATCGTCGCCTTCCTCGCCAGCGACCGCGCCAGCTATCTCACCGGCACCTCCATCGACGTCGCCGGTGGCATGGGCAGGTACGTCTGATGTGCCGCCTGCTGGCATTCTCCGGACGCGAACCTCTCACCGTGGCGCGCGCGCTCGGTCACCAGGACCTCGCAGCGTTTCGAGCGCTGTCACGCCAGCACGCCGACGGCTGGGGCATGGCCTGGTGGGCCGACCTCGACGCCAGCGACGACCCGCTGGTCGAGCGCTCCACGAGGTGCGCCGCTGACGACCCCCACTTCGCCGAGGTGACCACCACCGCCGCCGCTGACTCAGGCTTCGTGCACCTGCGCTGGGCCACCCATGGGCTGCCCATCGTCCCCGCCAACACCCATCCGTTCACGCACGGCCCACTGGCTTTCGCGCACAACGGCGCCATCCATCCCGAGGAGCGCTGGGACGAGATCCTCCCCTCGGGCTGGAAGTCGCAGATGCGCGGCACCACCGACAGCGAGCGCTACTTCCTCGCCATCGTGGCGCGGCTCGACGACGGCGAGCCCATGCGCGACGCGGTGGCGTCGGTCGTGGACCGCATCTTCGCGGACCTCCAGCCCACTAGCCTGAACGCGATCCTGCTGAGCCCCGAGGCCCTCTACGTGATCAGCGCGTACGACCCTACGCGCGCGCCAACACTGAACGCCTCGTCGGGCGGCGTATCGACGTCCACCGAGCCGGACCTGGCGTTCTACGATCTGCATCACCGCATCCGCGACGACTCCATCGTGGTGGCCTCGGCGGGTTTCCCACAGCGCCCCGAAGACGGCTGGGTGCCGCTGGAGAACATGCGCCTGCTGCGCATCGAGCGCGGCACCCTGGCCACCTCGGTGGACACCCTGGAGCTGACCCAGCCCACGCGGGCGTAGACGTTGCCGCGGCGCCGTCACGCATCGGAGGGGCCGTCACTCCCCGCGCACAACGGTGCGGCGCAGCGTCTGTGCCGCGACCCTGTCGAGCCGCACGTGAAACCCCAGGCCCGGATCGCTCGGAACCGCGACAGTTCCGTCGGCCGCCACCGCGAAGGTGGGATCGACCAGGTCCCACTCGAAGAGCACGGACGCGGGCGACATGTCCGCGGGCTGCGTGAACCCGGCGACAGAGCACAGGGCGAGGTTGCCGGCACGCCCGATGCCGGACTCGAGCATCCCGCCGCACCACAGTGGCACCCCGCGAGACCGGCACAGCTCGGCGATGCGCAGTGAGGTGGTCAGGCCGCCCACGCGACCCGGCTTGAGGTTGACGTTGCGACACGCGCCGATGTCGAGCGCGCGACGCACGTCCTCGAAGGACCGCAGCGTCTCGTCGAGGCAGACGGGAGTGGCGATCGATCGCTGCAGCTCGGCGTGCTCGAGCAGGGCGTCCCAGGCGAGCGGCTGCTCGATGCATGCCAGGTCGTATTCATCGAGCGCGCGCAGGACGTCGACATCGTCGAGCGAGTACGCCGCGTTGGCGTCGACCTGGAGCATGACGTCGGGGCCGAACCTCGCCCGGACGGCGGCAACCGGCTGCACGTCCCATCCCGGTCGGATCTTGAGCTTGATGCGTTGATAGCCCTCACCCAGGCGCCGGCCGACCTCCTCGAGAGTTTCGTCGAGCGTCGCCGCGATGCTCAGGCTCTCGCCGACGGGGACGCGATCGCGCTCGCCGCCCATCAACGCTGACAGCGTCGTGCCCGCCGCCGCTGCCTCCAGGGACCAAAATGCCCCCTCCACGCCGGCGCGCGCGAACGTGTTGCCCCGGATGCGGCTCATTGCGTCGGCAACGACGGCAGGTTCGAGCCCGGGTGCGTCGAGCGCGTGGGGCAGGGCGAAGTCCGCCGCCATCAGGTAGGTCGACCCCGTCGTGTCGGGCAGGTAGTACGGGTGGTCGAGTGCGGGCGCCTCGCCCCAGCCTTCCTGACCGTCCTCGTCGCGGAGGTGGACGAGCACGGTGCGCCGGCTGTCCGTGACCCCGAAACCGGTGACGAACGGGCGCAACAGCGGCATCGCGACCTCGAGGACCTCGGCCGCCACCACGGGTGCCCTGTCCTCGCTCACGGCTGTCTCAGGTGTCTGCCAAGCATGAGGCGTCGAGGGTAGGGCAGCGCGCCGTCGAGACGCTCAGGCACCTCGGCCGGGGCCCCCCGCGCGGCGTCACGCCGATTCATGCCTGCTACGGTGGCGCGATGGCAGCGGCCACGATGGGCTTGGCCCAGTCGGGGACGATGTCCAAGCCGCACATCTCGACAACGCGTCCACGCTGCGCGTGGAGCAGGAGTATCGGTTTCGGGGTCAGGCCGGATCGCGGATCAGCCTCCTCGGTGTTGTCGAAGAGGCGCAGATCGGTCAGATGGGGAATCAGCCGAATGAGGTTGGCTCGGCTGCCGATGTAGCGGTGTTGGATGGCCTCCATCGGGACGTCATGTCCCCCTGCCTTGACGCGGTTGCGGACGCGGGCTGCGTGCACGTCGACACCGTCGACTCCGATATACAGCATCCGAATCTCTGCACCGGAGAGAGCTGCCGCCAGAAGGCGGTCCGTGATCGTTCTGCCGCCCAGGGTGGTCTCGAAGGCGTACACAAGCCCGTCACGGATGGCCGTCTCCAACAGGGTGACGCCCTGCTGCCAGGCGATGGAGTTGGCGGTGTCGAGGTCGACGCCGGGGTTGGCAGCGAGGAGCTGCTGCGTGGCGACGTCGGCATTAAAGACCGGCGTCCGACTGATTGCCGTCGACGCCGCCAGGACGGACGACTTCCCGGCCCCGTTGACCCCAGCAATGACGTACAGGCGAGCCCCGGCAGCGGCCTCAGCCACGCGTCGGGGATGGATCGGCTCGCAAGGCGAGGGCCACCGCAGCACGCCCCATGTCCTCGGGTGACGCATCGAAGGCGGCGACCAACGCGGAGCGGGTGGCGTCGCTCTGCATGTCAGCCAGCATCCGGTCGAACTCCGCGGTCAGCCTGTTGAGTTCGCGCGCGGGCTGGCGCGACAAGGCCTCGAAGTCCTCGACCGACACCATGACCGCCCGTACTTCGCCATAGCGCGTGATCTCCACTCGCTCGCCGGCGACGGCAGCCTCAAGGAGGCTGCCGAACCGGTTCTTGGCTTCGGCAGACGACACGCGGCGCGTCCGGGACGGATCGGTGGCTGACATGTTGGCCGACATTATAGCCAAGATGGCCAGTGTCGCCACAGTTCCGGCGAGCGGAACCCGAGCACGCGGCGATGGGTCGTCGCGACGGTGAATACCGGCTTCGTGCGTTTATTTCGATCTGTCGGCTCGATCGCGGAAGGTTCTTCGGTGCTCGTCTGTGGGGCGGAACGTGACTTGATAGCAGCGTGCCTTGCAGCTCGTCCCAGTACCGTCCGCCCGCCCCACTGACTCACCAACCACAGTCAGACCCGGATAGCACCGGGAACATGAGGACATGAGGGTGGCTTCTCTCAGCATGGCACAGCGCACCTATGGCGGCGCCACGATTGGCGTCGACACCCACGGCGATATTCACGTCGCCGCGGCATTCACCAGCGATCTTGGGCGTCCATTGGGTCACCTCGAGATCGAAACCACCCCCGCCGGGTACCGTCGCTTGCTCACGTGGGCTCGCCGACTGGCTGACGACTTACAGTTTGGCCTCGAGGGCACCGGGTCGTACGGTGCTGGTCTCGCACGTTTCCTGCGTGACGCCGGCCACACCGTGCTCGAGGTAAATCGACCCAACCGGCAGGCGCGGCACGCCCGGGGCAAATCGGATCCAGTCGACGCGGAAGCAGCCGCACGAGCGGTTCTGTCTGGCGAAGCAACCGCTGTTGCCAAGCGCGACGACGATCGTGTCGGAATGATCCGCTCGTTGCGAGTGGCGCGGCGATCTGCGGTAAAGGCCACAACGCAAATCACCAACCAGATCAAAGCCCTGATCGTGACTGCTCCGTGGAACTGCGCGAGCAGTTGCGCTCCCTCCCCGGCGATCATCCGATCGCCGCTGCTGCTGCGCTGCGACCCGGACCCATCACAACGCCGACAGCTGCGGCCAAGCTGGCTCTCAAAGGGCTGGCGCAGCGCCACCACTTTCTGACCGCCGAATTGACGATCCTTGATGCCGAACTCGCCCGTCTCACAACGGGAACGGCGCCAGCACGTTGTGCGCTGTCCGGTGTCGGCAGCGATGTCGCTGGGGCACTCCTGGTGGCGATGGGTGACAACCCGGAAAGGATGCGCTCCGAGAGCGCATTCGCTCATCTTTGCGGCGTAGCGCCATTGCCGGCGTCATCCGGAAAAACGACCGGACGGCACCGCCTCAACAGAGGGGGTGATCGCCAAGCGAACGCAGCCCTGTGGCGCACCGTGGTGGTTCGCCTGCACTGCCATCAACCCACCAGGGACTACATGGCGCGCAGAACTCAGGAAGGCCTCTCCAAGAAGGACATCATCCGTTGCCTCAAGCGCTACGTGGCTCGCGAGGTGTACCGCGTCCTGGTTCCCGCCACCGAACTCACAGCCGCCGCTTGACAACCTATAGCAGCATCTGGGATCGCGCCGCTGCTGTCGGACTTGCACCACCTCGGTCTGCCGAGGGTAGCGGTCTAGTGGTGGCCAGCACGTGACCGCTCAGGGGATCGACAGATCACGCGCGAAGAGGTAGCCGCCAGTCGGCGAGAGGAGAACGAACCGGTATCGACCCGGCTTCAACTGGTAGTCGGAGGTGCCCGACATGTGATCCAACGAACCGCCCCCGGCGTCTCCGCCCACCCCGACGCTTTCGGGAACCGGCCGACTGGACGAATCCACAAGAATCGGAAGAAATGGAACCCAGAACTGCCTCGGGTCGGTTGCCCCCGAGGCGGCAGCTTCGTACGCGGCGTTCGCCGCAGCCACAGCTGGACCCCGCGCCGTCCATCCGATCTCCACCAGGCTTCCGTCGGTAACCGTGACATGACTGAAGGTGTAGGTTGCGCCACGGATCGAGGCGCCCTGCCAATCGACGTAGACCGGCGGTCGACGCTCGAGAACGAAGCTCACCTGCCAGCTGCCCTTGATGGACGTCGGCTGGCCAGTGAGCGTGGACATGTCGAACTGTTCAGCACTCAGGGTGAGGCGGGCACCGAGACTTGCGGCCAGTCCGGTGATGGGCTGAAACGTCGCGTACCCCGGCACGTCCTGTCCGGCGGATGGCGCTGGCTGGCTCTTGATGCCGAACCCGCCGGCCTCG
This sequence comes from Candidatus Dormiibacterota bacterium, assembly GCA_030854305.1. Classification (GTDB taxonomy): domain Bacteria; phylum Chloroflexota; class Dormibacteria; order Aeolococcales; family Aeolococcaceae; genus Aeolococcus. The sequence continues at coordinate 877 of JALYTM010000043.1, read as the reverse complement.
GCCGCGTAGGTATGACCGAACTGGTCGCTCAGCGACATAGCGTCGAAGCCGCCGACCCCGCGTCCTCCCGCGCTGGGGCCGCGAAAGTCCAGAACCAGCACGGTATGGTTCGCGTCGGCGTAGCCCGCGCTGACGTGCAGCCGCACGCCGTCGTGCTCCGTGGCGACATCGATCGTCGCCAGGTCACCAGGGCTGAGGTCAGACCACCTGAGGAAGTCACCGACACCGGGCAGGTGCGCGAGGGCCCCGGCGTACACGGGGACGAAGTAGCTCGCAGCACCGTTCAGGCCAATGAGAATGGCGAGAGCAACAAGTGCGCTGCGCCACCGCCATGGACCCCTGGGATGCTGGCCAGACCGCGTGTTGACGGCGGCGGCACGGGAGCGGTTGATGAGGCCCGAGGGCAGTGGCGAGCGCAGGCCATAGAGACGGCCGGTGAGCGATGTCGGCACCAGCTCAGTGTCAGCAGCGCGGAGTACTTTTGCCACGATCTCCGCCGGCAGCGGCCGTCGCAGCGCTTTGAGCCGATCGGTCAGAAGCTCGTGAGGCGCGGATGTCATGCCTCTTCCTCCTTCGGGTGCAGAGAAGTGCGCAGAGCCCGCAGCGCGCGATGCGTCGCCATCCGGGCTGCAACCTCCGAGATGCCCAGCGCACTGCCGACGTCGCCGTACTCAAGATCAGCACTGAAGCGAAGGGCGACGACGCACCGTTGCAGTGGTGTCAGGCGCCTCACCGCAGCCAGCAGACTGCCGTCGCTGACGTTCATCGGGATCTCGTCGGTGAAGGGCTGGCTCCTCTGGAAAGCCGCGAGCCGTTGTGTCAGCAGATGGCGCCGCTTCGCCGTCCGCCCGGCGTCGCGCGCGGCGTTGACCACGAT
>JALYTM010000042.1 GCA_030854305.1 Candidatus Dormiibacterota bacterium | reverse complement strand
ATGGACTCGCGCGCCAGCGTCGCCTCGATGTCGTCGATGCCCTCGACCATGGCGCGGTGGAGGGCGACGGCGGCGCCGGGGCTCCCGCCCACCCGGGCGACGCGCTCCCACGACACCGGGAAAAGGTCGCTGGCCCACCCGCCGTTGCGACCGCTGGCGCCGAACCCGGCGATGTCGCGCTCCACCACCAGCACGCGCAGGTGAGGCGCCTGCCGCAGCAGTGCGTAACCCGTCCACAGCCCGGTGAAGCCGGCCCCGACGATGGCGACGTCGGCGCCGGCGTCGCCGTCCAGCGACGGCCGCGGGCTCAGATCGTCGTCAACGGTGTCGAGCCAGAGGCTGAGCCCTCGGTACTCGCTCCCGTCCGTCACGCCTCGATGTTCGACATCACGTGCTTGATGCGCGTGTAGTCCTCGAGGCCGTAGACGGACAGGTCCTTGCCGTAGCCGGAGTGTTTGAAGCCGCCGTGAGGCATCTCCGATACCAGCGGGATGTGGGTGTTGATCCACACGCAGCCGAAGTCGAGCAGGCGAGCCATGCGCATGGCCCGGCCGTGGTCGCGGGTCCACACGCTCGACGCCAGCCCGTACTCGACGCCGTTGGCCCAGCGCAGAGCCTCCTCCTCGTCGGTGAAGCGCTGCACGGTGACCACGGGGCCGAACACCTCCTGCTGGATCAGGTCGTCGTCCTGGCGCAGGCCGGCGAGCACGGTCGCCTCCTGGAAGTAGCCGGGCCCGGTCGCGGCAGCGCCGCCGGCGGCAACCCGGGCGTGGGACGGCAGGTGGTCGAGGAACCCGCGCACGCGCGCCAGCTGGTTGCTGTTGTTGAGCGGGCCGTAAGCGGCGTCCTCATCAGAGGGTGGCCCGGTGTGCGTGCCCACCGCCTGCTCGGCGATCGCGCTGACGAAGTCGTCGTGCACGCGCGCGCCGGCGAGGACGCGGGTCGCGGCGGTGCAGTCCTGGCCAGCGTTGAAATAGGCCGCGGCGGCGATGCCCTCGGCAGCCGCGACCACATCGGCGTCGTCGAACACGATCACCGGTGCCTTGCCGCCCAGCTCGAGGTGGACACGCTTGAGGTCGAGGGCAGCCGTCTGCGCCACCTCGCGCCCGGCGCGAACGCTGCCCGTGATCGATGCCATCGCCGCCCCCGGGTGCGCGACGACCGCACCGCCTGTGGTGCGGTCACCGCAGACGACGTTGAGCACGCCCGGCGGCAGAACGTCGCGGGCCAGCTCGGCCATGCGCACGGTGGTCAGCGGCGTGGTCTCCGACGGCTTGAGCACCACCGTGTTCCCGGCTGCGATCGCCGGAGCGAACTTCCACGCGGCCATCAGCATCGGGTAGTTCCACGGGGTGACCTGGCCGCAGACGCCCACCGGCTCGCGGCGCACATAGCTGGTGTGGCCGGCCATGTACTCGCCCGCCGCCCGTCCCTCGAGGCATCGAGCCGCACCGGCCATGAAGCGCACCACGTCGATGAGCATGGGCAGCTCCTCGCTCTCGGTCAGGGCGATCGGCTTGCCGGTGTTGCGACATTCGAGCTCGACCAGCTCGCGCCCGTGCGCTTCGAGCACGTCGGCGAAGCGGAGCAGCGCGAGGCTGCGCACCTTGGGGGTGGCGTCGCGCCAGCCCCCGAAAGCCCCGTGGGCGGCACGGTATGCGGCGTCGACGTCGTCGGCGTCGGAGAGCGGCGCGCGCGCGAACACCTCGCCCGTGGCCGGATCGACGATCGACATGGTGCCGCCGGTGCGGGGCTCGACCGACTCGCCGCCGATGACGTTTCTCACGGTCTCCAAGGTCACAGCCATATCCAATCCCCAGTGTCAGATGACCGCGTCAGAAGCTGCGCGGTGTGTTGATCCACAGCACCTTGGTGACCACGCTTCCCGGGTTCCACCAGCGGTGCCGTCGCGTCGAATCGAAGCAGAGCGACATCCCCCTGTCGACGTCGAAGTGCTCGCGGCCGTCCAGTGTGATCGCCAGCATGCCCTCGATGACGTACAGGAACTCCTCGCCGTCATGGGCGTACTCGCCCCCGCTGCCGCGCCCGGGGTCGACGCTGAAGCGTTGCGGCTCCAGCAAGCGCGCGCCCCCGGCGAGGTCCTCGATGCGCACCCCGGGCACGGGCAGGTCGAGCGGGGTCACTTCGCCCCCGACCAGCTGGCAGGCCGGGGCGGGCACCGCGACCAGCTCGGCGACGCTGGTCCCGAGCGCCGCGCTGAGCTTCTGCAGCGACGCCAGCGAGGGCTGCACGACGCCGCGCTCGACGCCGGACACCAGGGAAGGCGACACGCCGGCGGCCGCGGCCAGGGCTCGCAACGAGTAGGCGCTCTCGTTCCGCTTCTCGCGCAGGCGGCTACCCACGGCGCTGCCGGGAACCAGGCTCGCACCTCGAGCTCTTGCACGTGAGCGGCCGCCGTGGAGGCGTCGCCGGATGGCATGCACGGCGAGTCCCTCGACCTCCCGCAGCCGGTGGACCTCGCGGGCCCGGGTGATGTCGTTGTGGTCGTACCGGCGCCAGCCCGCGTCATTGCGGGTCGAGCGGACCAACCCGTACTGCTCCCATGCGCGCAGGGTCGAGGGACTCACGCCGACCATCCGCGCCACCTCGCTCACCGAGTAGCGCCCCGCCCTCGAGGTGCTCACGTCGCACTCCCACGCCGGGGTTGACCCACTTGACGAGCCTACCACCCGCCGCTAGGGTGTGCACCGCTCCTTGCAGATGTTCTGCAAGAGGGTTCTGGTCAGGTCGGAGGTGGGTGTATGGCCACGGTCGTCGGAGAGCCGGTCGTTCATGGGACTCGGGTCGTCTCGCAGCTGAAGACGAACACCCTGAACCTTTTCGATACGACTGTCATCGCGACGTCGAGCGTCGCGCCCGCGTACAGCCTGGCCGCATCGGTCGCGTTGGTGTTTGCCTTCGTGGGAGTGGCGTCGCCGGCGGCCATCCTGGTCAGCTTCGTCCCGGTGATGTGCATCGCGGTGGCGTACTACTACCTCAACCGCATGGACCCCAACTGCGGTGCGTCGTACTCATGGGTCAGCCGCACTCTCAACCCGTACATCGGCTGGTTCTCGGGCTGGGTCCAGCTGGCGGCGAACGTGCTCTTCTGCGCCTCGGCACCGATCGTTGCCGGCTCGTACACGATGCAGCTTCTCAACAGCGCTTTCCCCGGACAGGTCAGCGACGACGCCGCCGGCAACAAGTACTGGATCGCCGGTGTCGGAGTGGCCTGGCTCGCGCTCGTGACCTTCATGGTCGTGCGCGGTATCCGCATCACCGCCAACTTCCAGTGGATCCTGGTGGCCATCGAGTACCTGATCGTGCTCGGCTTTGCGCTGGCCGCGATCATCAAGGTGGTCGGCGGCCAGCACCCCACCAACGCTCTCACATCGGACTGGTTCAACCCGGGTTCGATCAGCTTCGGGGCGCTGGCCAGCAGTCTCGCCCTGGGGGTGTTCTTCTTCTGGGGATGGGACACTGCGGCGAACGTCAACGAGGAGTCCCAGGACGCCGACGAGAACCCCGGGCGAGCGGGGGTCATCAGCATGTTCATCCTGCTCTTCATCTTCCTCATCGCCGCCATCGCCATGCAGCTGGTCATCACCCAGCAGGCGTTCGGTGACCCCAACAACGCGACCAACATCCTCTACTACTTCGCCCAGCAGCTCGCGGGCTCGCCCCTGACCTACCTGATGATCCTGGCGGTGGTCTCCTCGACGGTGGCGACGTTGCAGACAACGCTGCTGCCCTCGAGCCGGCTCAGCTTCTCGATGGCGCGCGACGGTGTCTTCCCGAAGGCGTTCGGCGTGGTGCACAAGAGCTGGCTCACCCCGTGGGTGGGAACCATCATCACAGCGATCTTCTCGATCGTCGTCATCGCGGTCACGCTGCTGTCGGACAGCGTCAACCAGGTGTTTGCCAACCTGATCCTGGACATCGGCGTACTCGTCGCCGTGTACTACGGCGTCACCGGGGTCGCCTGCGCATGGGCCTTCCGCAAGGTGGTCCTTCACAACGCCAAGATGTTGGTCCTCGCCGGCCTGCTGCCCTTGATCGGCGGCCTGTCCCTGATGGCGATCGGCGGCTACGTCGTGTACCAGTCGTGGACCACCGACATCGCCACCGCCCTTCCTGTCCTCGTAGCCATGGCCCTCGGCCTTCCGTTGCTGGTCATCGCTGTGGTCACCAACCGCTCCGGGTTCTTCCGCGAGAAGACGGTGTCGTACGTCATGGTGGACGGCAAGCTCGCCATCTCGGCGGCGCCACCCAGCGCGTAGCTGAAAGCTCGCAGTGCGCAACGCTGAGCTGCAGGAGCAGCGCCGACAGTTCGTGGCCCGGGGCATGGGATCTGTAATGCCCGGGTTCGCGCACTCCGCCTCCGGCTCGACCATGGTCGACGTCGAGGGACGACGCTTTCTCGACTTCGCCAGTGGCATCAGTGTCGTCAACCTCGGCCACGGTCACCCCGACGTGGTGGCGGCGATCCACCGCCAGGTTGACCGCCTGATCCATTCGGGGGCTCCGGTGATGCTGCCGGACGTCTACGTCGAGCTGTGCGCGCGGCTCTGTGCCTTGTCACCGGTGCCGTCCCCGGCGCGTGCGGCGCTGTTCAACAGCGGGGCGGAGGCGGTCGAGAACGCGGTCAAGATCGTGCGCCACGCCACCGGGCGACCCGCGATCATCAGCTTTCAGAACAGCTTCCACGGCCGCACGCTGCTGGCGATGAGCCTCACCGGCAAGGTGCACCCGTACAAGCAGAAGTTCGGCCCCTACGCCGCCGAGGTGTACCAGGTCGCCTACCCCAACCCCTACTACGACGCCACCACCGACGCTTCTCTCGACGCGCTGCGCTCGCTGTTCGTGTCCCAGGTCCCCGCCGACCGTGTCGCCGGCGTGCTCGTGGAACCGGTCCAGGGAGAAGGCGGGTTCGTGGTGCCGCCGGCCGACTTCCTGCCCCGGTTGGCCGCGCTTCTGAAGGAGCTCGACATACCGCTGATCGCCGACGAGGTGCAGACCGGGGTGGGACGCACTGGTGAGTTGTTCGCGGTGAGCCACTTCGGCGTCAAACCGGACATCGTTCTGCTGGCCAAGTCTCTCGGCGGCGGTCTGCCTCTCGCCGCGGTTGTGGGCCGAGCCGACCTCATGGACGCGCCCGACCCGGGCGGCATCGGCGGCACCTTCGGCGGTAACCCGGTGGCCTGCGCAGCAGCGCTCGAGGTGCTCGACGTCATCGAACGCGACGACCTGTGCGCCCGCGCCCGCCACGTGGGCGCGGTGGCCATGGACCGTATGCGTGAAATGCAGGGCCGCTACTCCTGCATCGGTGAGGTCCGCGGCATCGGGGCAATGACCGCCATGGAACTGGTGCATGGTGGCTCCAGCCGCGAGCCGGCCTCAGCCCTCGCTGCCTCCGTGCTGCGGGAGGCACATGGTCGCGGCCTGGCCCTGTTGCGCGCCGGCCTCTACGACAACGTCATCCGCCTGCTCATGCCGCTGACCATCGGCGACGACGAGCTGAAGGCAGGACTGGACATCCTCGAGCAGGCGCTCGAGGCCGCCACCGCCGCTGCGCCTGCGGCCACAACGAGGAACCACCATGGCACCTGACGTGCAGACCAGACGAATCGATCCCCAGCGCGTGGCCCAGCTGACCGCACACGAGGAGAGTGAGTTCGTGGCCAAGCGGAAGCGCTCACGCGAGCTGTGGGAGCAGGCGAGCGAGTCGATGCCCCGGGGCGTGCCCTCGTCGTTCCAGGACACGCCACCACAGCCGGTGTTCATCGACCGAGGCGAGGGCAGTCACGTGTGGGACGTGGACGGCAACGAGTACGTCGACTTCCACAACGGCTTCGGCGTCATGGTGGTGGGCCACGCGCACCCGTCGGTGGTCGCAGCGGTCACCGATCGCATCGCGCGAGGCTCCCATTTCGCCCAGCCGGTGGCCCAGGACGCCGAAGTGGCTACGGAGCTGTCGCGGCGGTTCTCCCAACCGCAGTGGCGTTTCACCAACAGCGGCACCGAGTCGACCCTCGACGCGGTACGGGTGGCGCGGGGGTTCACCGGGCGCGATCGCCTGGTCAAGATCGAGGCCTCGTACCACGGTCACCACGACTCGCTGCTGGTCAGCGTCGAGCCTCCCCGAGACCTCATGGGTCCGGCCGACGAGCCCAACTCCGTGAAATACTGCGAGGGCATTCCCCAGGCGGTCGTCGACCTGGTCACCGTGGTCCCATTCAACGACCTCGCGGCACTGGAACGCGCTTTCGCGGCGCACGACGACGTCGCCGCGGTGGTCGTCGAGCCGGTGATGATGAACATCGGCATCGTGGTTCCCGACGAGGGCTACCTCGCCGGCGTGCGTGAGATCGCGCACCGCCACGACGCGCTGCTCATCTTCGACGAGGTCAAGACCGGTGTGACCATCGCTGCCGGCGGTGCCACCGAGCGCTTCGGCGTGGTGCCCGACATCGTCTGCCTGGCCAAGGCGATCGGCGGCGGCCTGCCCTGCGGGGCGATCGGTGGGCGCGCTGATGTGATGGCCGCCATCACCGACGGCCGGGTGGCGCAGATGGGCACCTTCAACGGCAACCCATTGACCACGGCCGCGTCGCGGGCCACGTTGTACGACGTGCTCACACCGTCGGCGTACGCGCACTTCGACGCCCTCGCCGAAGAGCTTCAGGGCGGGCTGGACGCCGTCATCCAGGAGTACCACCTGCCCTTCCACGTGCTGACGCTCGCCGCCCGCGGATGCGTCACCTACCGTCAGGATCGGGTGCGGAACTACCGCGACTACCTGGACATCGACAAGTCGGTGCCCTACCTGTCGTGGCTGTACCAGGTGAACCGAGGCGTCCTCATGGCGCCCGGGGCGGAGGAGAACTGGACGCTGTCAGTGCAGCACAGCGCGGCCGACGCGCAGAGGTACATCGACAACTTCCGCGACTTCGCACGCGACCTGACGGCGAGCTGAGTCCGCCGCACCACCGCCTCATCGGTCGACCGGCTCGGAACGTCCGCGCCGATCGGCTGATTTGGAATCGTTCCAGAAGAAGTGGTACGGTGGCGCGGTGCCCACTCCCGCTCCGCCCCGGGTCGCCACCGACCTTCAGGGTCGCCTTCGCCGGGCCGGCCTGCGCGTCACCCGCGCCCGGCTCGCGGTCCTCGAGGCTGCGGCCGCGCAGGGCCACCACGACGTGGACACCATCGGGCGGCGTGCCGGCACCAGCGCCGGTTCGATCTCGATCCAGTCGGTCTATGACAACCTCAACGCACTCGAGTCGGCAGGCCTGGTGCGCCGCATCCAGCCGGCGGGTGCCCCCGCGCACTACGAGGCGCGCGTCGGCGACAACCACCATCACGTGGTCTGCCGGAGGTGCGGCGCGACCGGCGACGTCGACTGCGCCGTCGGCGAGACCCCGTGCTTGGAACCGTCCTCGTCCGAGGGGTACCTCATCGACGAGGCCGAGGTGACCTACTGGGGCCTCTGCCCCGGCTGTCAACTGCAACACCGTGGAACCGCGTCAACCCGTCACCAAGGGAACACCGTATGAGTCCGTTCGGCAAAGACAACCACAGGCCTCCGGCCACCACCACCGACGCCGGCATCCCGGCAGCCAGCGACGACCACTCGCTGACAGTGGGACCGGACGGTCCCATCCTCCTCCAAGACCACTACGTCATCCAGAAGATGGCGCAGTTCAACCGCGAGCGTGTCCCCGAGCGCGTGGTGCACGCCAAGGGTGGCGGTGCGCACGGGTTCTTCGAGGTCGCCGAGGACTGCTCCGAGTGGACCTCCGCACACTTCCTGGGCAAGAAGGGGCGCAAGACCGACGTGTTCCTGCGCTTCTCGACCGTGGCCGGTGAGCTGGGCTCCGCCGACACGGCGCGCGACCCGCGCGGGTTCGCTATGAAGTTCTACACCGAGGAGGGCAACTACGACCTCGTCGGCAACAACACGCCGGTGTTCTTCATCCGCGACCCCAGCAAGTTCAGCGACTTCATCCACTCGCAGAAGCGCATGCCCCACAGCCACCTCCGCGACAACGACATGCAGTGGGACTTCTGGTCGCTGCAGCCCGCGGCCATGCACCAGGTGGCGATCCTGATGTCGAACCGCGGCACGCCGCGCACGTGGCGGAACATGAACGGCTACGGCAGCCACACGTTCATGTGGATCAACGACGAGGGAAAGAAGGTCTGGGTGAAGTACCACCTCAAGACCGAGCAGGGAATCGACAACTTCACGGCGGCCGAGGCCAAGGCGATGATCGCCGAGGACCCCGACTTCCACATCCGCGACCTGCACGACACCATCGCCGCCGGCGGTGAGGCGGCGTGGCGCCTCGAGATGCAGATCATGCCGTACGAGGATGCCGCCGACTACCGGTTCAACCCGTTTGACCTCACCAAGGTGTGGCCGCACGGCGACTATCCGCCGATCAAGGTCGGTCGCCTGGTGCTCAACCGCAACCCGGAGAACTACTTCGCAGAGGTCGAACAGGCCGCCTTCGAGCCCGCCAACATGGTGCCGGGCATCGGCCCGTCGCCGGACAAGATGTTGCTGGGCAGGCTGTTCTCCTACCCGGACTCGCACCGCTACCGCATCGGCCCCAACTACCTGCAGCTGCCCATCAACGGGCCCAGGTCGGCGGTGAACAGCTACAACAAGGACGGTGCGATGCGCTATCAGCACAGCGGGGAGCAGCCGGTGTACGCGCCCAACAGCTACGGCGGACCCGCCGCCGACCCCGCCTACACCGAGCCTGTCGGCATCGCGTTCACCGGTGAGGTGGTCCGCGAGGCCTACCGGCTGCGACGTGACGACGATGACTACCGCCAGCCCGGCGACCTCTACCGCACGGTCATGAGCCAAGAGGACCGCGACCACCTGGTGTCCAACCTGTCCGAACACCTCAGCAGCGGCGTCAGCAGCGCCGTCCAGGCGCGGGCTATCGAGCACTGGCGCAAGGTCGACCCCGATCTCGGCGACCGCGTCGCCAAGGCGCTCGGTCAGCCCGCTGCGGAGCCGGCAGCCGTCCGCTGACGCTGTCCGTCACCGGGAGGAGGGCCGTCGCTCTCCTCCCGTACCGGCGACCCCGCTCTCGTTGACGCCGTCCCACGCCTGCCACTCCCGAGCGAGCCTTGACCGCCGTGCCGGTCACCGAACGCGGCACGACATCGTGTGAGTGTCTGCTCGTAGACTGATCACTCATGGGA
>JALYTM010000041.1 GCA_030854305.1 Candidatus Dormiibacterota bacterium | reverse complement strand
CGCGCGGCCCGGCGCACGTCGTCGCGGCTGAGGTCGCGATGGGTGACACAGCGGACGCGGAACTCGGTGAGCGGCGCGATCAGCACGCCCTCGGCGGCGGCGGCGACGGTGACCTCGGCGGCCGGACCGGCGGTGTCGAACATCACCATGTTGGTGGGGACGGGCACCTCGACGACACTGACGCCCGGGGTGTCGCGCAACTCGGCGGCGAGGAGCGCGGCGTTGGCGTGGTCCTCGGCGAGGCGTTCGACGTTGTGGTGCAGGGCGTGCAGGCCGGCGGCGGCGAGAATGCCTGACTGACGCATGCCCCCGCCGAGGCGCTTGCGCCACAGGCGGACCACGGCGATGGTCTCGGTGCCACCGCTGACCACCGACCCCACCGGGGCGCCCAGGCCCTTGCTGAGGCACGTCGACACGGTGTCGCAGTGTTCGACGAGGCCGGCCGCGTCGGTGCCCAGCGCGACCGCGGCGTTGAACAGGCGCGCCCCGTCGCAGTGCACGCGCAGACCGGCGGCATGCGCGGTGGTCGCCGCCGCGTCCATGCTCTCCTTGCCGATCGCCATCGCGGACCGGCCGCCGTGGGTGTTCTCCAGCCAGAGCAGACGGGAGACGGGATGGTGGATGGTGGGCTCGCGCACGGCGGCGCGCACCTGGTCGGCGGTGGGCGCGCCGGCGGCGGCATCGATGCTTTGGAGCATCACCCCGGCGACGGCACCGGCACCGGCCGCCTCGTTGAGCACCACGTGGGACTCGCGGTCGACGATGACCTCGTCGCCGGGTCGGGTGTGAGCCGCCAGCGCGCTGAGGTTGCCCATGGTGCCGCTGGGGACGAACACCGCCACCTGCTTGCGCAGGAGCGCGGCCATCTCCTCCTCGAGCCTGCGCACGGTGGGGTCCTCGCCCCACACGTCGTCGCCGACCTCGGCGGCGGCCATGACCCGCCGCATCTCGGCGTCGGGCTTGGTGAAGGTGTCACTGCGCAGATCGACGACGGCGGACGGTGGTGACATTGTGGGCAGCCTCCGAATCGCCGTCACCGCTTCCTGACATAGACACGCGATTGCGGCCGGCGCGCTTGGCATCGTAGAGGGCGGCGTCGGCGGTTGCCAGAAGCTCGCGCGCGCTGCCGGTGTCCTCGGGGAACGCCGCGCCACCGATGCTGACGGTCAGCTCGATCGCGCCGGTGGGGTCGACGGGCACCATCAGAGCCTCCGCGGCAGCGCGGATCTTGTCGGCGACGATGCGCGCGTCCGCGGCCGCGGTGTCGGACATGACCACGACGAACTCCTCGCCTCCGTACCGCGCCGCCAGGTCGGCGCGGCGGATGTTGCCCGTCAGGCACTCGGCGAATGCGCGCAGCACGATGTCGCCGGCGGGGTGTCCCCAGGTGTCGTTGACCTGCTTGAAGTGGTCGAGGTCGATCACCAGGATGGCCAGCGAAGTGTGGAGACGCTCCGCAACGGCCACCTGCTGGCCCAGGTAGTCGACCAGGAAACGGTGGTTGTAGAGGCCGGTGAGGTCGTCGACGGTGGCCTGCCGCTGCACCATGGCGACGTAGCGGTGGCGCTCGAGCGCCAGGGCGACCTGTTCGGATGCGCTGCCCACCAGCGACGCGGCGGCGGCACCGAAGCCGCGGTCGTAGCGCGCAACCGCCAGGACACCCATCACCGAGCGGCCGATGCAGAGCGGGACGGCGCAGATCTCGCGCGCGCCGATGCGGTGCTCGTCGGTCGGCGGCAGCGCGCACACCATCGTCGGGTCGCTGCTGTCCTGGCTGTAGACGGCGCCGAGGGGGCCATCAGCGTCGAGAAGTGTGCGCAGGTGTTTGTTGGCGGCGATGCCGTCGGCAATCGAGAAGCTGTCGGCGATCTCGCTCTGGTTGACGAGGATGAGCGCGATGTCCGCATCGGTGGTGGTGCGCAGCTGCGCGCACACCTGCTGGAGGGCGGTTTCGAGCTGCTGCGGGGAGTTCACCGAGGTAGCGATTGCCGCCCGCGCCCGGCTGCCGACGATGGTGGCTCGCAGCTCGCGACGCATATTCTCGAAGGTCGCGGCGAGACGGCCGATCTCATCGCGTCCGCCGGCGTCCACGGGCACGTCGTACTGCTGGCGGGCCAGGGCGGCGACGGCGCGGTCGAGCCGCCGCAGCGGGCGTTGCAGCTGTGTCTGCACCACCAGCACCATGCAGGTCATGGCCACGACGATCAGGCCGAGGAGGATCACCAGCGACTGCCACAGGGCGCTGACAGTGCTCACCGGTGTGGTCACCACCGCTACGTACCCGCTGCCGAGCGCCAGCACCGACGTGCCTGCCTGGTGACCGCCGACGTTGACGTCCTGTGCGGTCGACGGGTGCGCGACGGCCGTCTTCAGGTCGCCGGAGAGGACCGTGCCCGCCGCGACCGGCATGCCGGCGAGCGTGCTGCCCGCAGCGACGATGTGGTCGTCGCGCACGATCGCCACCCCGGCGGCGTCGACCGCAGTGGTGATGGTGCTGTCGAGCTGGGCCATGAACGGCGCATCGATGGGTCGTGCGATGAACACGTGCTCGCCGGTGGTACCGACAGCGGCGGTGCCGATGACCCACGGTGCGCCGGAGGGGCCGGGCACGATCTGCAGTCCCGAACGCACCCCGCTCGTCAGCGACGCCAGCAGTGGGTCGCTGCCGGGCAGCTCCTGCGCATTGCTGGCAGCGGCGTGGGCGAGCGGACCGGTGACGCCGACGACGTCGGTTGCGCTGTTGACCTGGGAGTACCCGGTCAGGGTGTCGGCGATGGCAGCGTGGTCGGCGGCAATCAGCGACGGACCCAGCTCCTGGGCCATGCCGGAGGCGAACGCGCTCAGCGACTGCTGCTGACCGACGATGAGGTTGACCACGACGCCGGCCTTGTCCGCCGCACGCTCGCTGGCCTGCAGGCTGTTCGCGCGGCCGGCCAGAGCCAGTGGGACGACCGCGACCAGCACACCGGTGACGGCGATGATGAAGGCGAACTTCGCCGAGAAGCTCCGGCGTGTCCTCACCATTGGGATCAGGCCGGGGCGTCTCACAGTGGGGGGCGGTGGCGGATCTGCAGCGCGGCCATTGCGCCCACCGTCGCCGCCAGCACCGCCGCCACGATGAGCGCCACCGTGGATCTGGAAAGAGTCACCGCGTGCGGCTTGGGTCCCCCCGCGGGCGCGCTCGCGGGGGACGGCGCGGGGGTCGCTCGCAGGGGCGGGACCGTGCCACCCTGCACCGGCGCGGCGGACGGAGTGGCGACCACCACCGGGAGGGTCTGGAACGTGGGCGTGGGCGAGGTCGCCGGCGCGGCGGCGACCCGCGGCGCTGAAACCACGGCCAGCAAAGCGGTCAGCATCGCCGCGGCGACGGCGCCCACAACCATCCTCACCAGCGCATCCGTGGCGTGTCCGTGCCTGCGGGAGCGGTGAGGCCGCGGGGCGGAAACCGCCGTCGTGGCCGGGAGCGTCGTCGTGCTGGGCATGCCTGGGGCGTCGATCGTACCCGGAGGTGGCGTGCCGTTCAGTGATCGTTTGGTGACGATGACGCGCGGCCGCATATGCCTGCCGTACGCTGCGGGAGTGCCGACCGTGATCATCAGCTTCAGCGACGGCGAGGTGCTGCACGCCGAGATCCCCGAGCTGACCTTCGACTTGCCGGTGATCGAAGCCGACGTGCGCGGTGTGGAGCCCAACAACCAGCGCGCCATTCTGCCGCTGACCGCGATCACGCAGATCGTGGTTGGCCTGCCGGTGCCGGCGCCGGACGCCACCGTGGTGGCCGGCTGGGATCGCGCCGCGTTCCACTTTCTCGACGGCCAGGTGATTCGCGCATCGATCGCCCCCGACGCCGTGCTGGGCCGCCACGGCGGCATCTGGCAGGTTGTGGAGCCCAACGGCGCCGAGCTGATCACCCTCGCGCTGCCCTACTGCGCGCTCAAAGGCGTGTTCCAGGTGCGGCAATGGGACAGTCGCCCGTTCGCCGATCGCGCGCCGGGCGACCGCATCGACCCGGTCACGCGCGTGCTCGCGGAGCGCGAACGTCACCTCGAAGAGATGACCACGCCCGAACAGCGACGTCCGCTGATGAGTCGCGTCGGTCGCCGCCCGCCTAACGCATGAAGGCGCTGGTCACCGGCGGGGCGGGCTTCATCGGCTCCACGCTGGTCGACGCCCTGGTCGCTGAGGGAGCCGACGTGGCCGTGGTCGACGACCTCTCCCGAGGGCGCCGCGAGCAGGTGAACCCCGCGGCCGCATTCCACCAGGTCGACATCGCCGCGGACGGCCTGTCCGAGACGGTTCATGGAATCGGCCCCGACATCGTGTTCCATCATGCGGCGCAGATCGACGTGCGCCGCTCGGTGGCGGAACCGATGCTGGACACCCGAATCAACGTCGTCGGCACCGTCAACCTGTTGCAGGCGTGCACCGCCGCGGGGGTGCACCGCGTCGTGTTCGCCTCGAGTGGCGGGGCCATCTACGGCGACACCGAGCAGATCCCGACACCGGAGACGCATCCCCGCAGGCCGGCGTCGGTGTACGGCGCCGCCAAGCTCGCCGGCGAGGCGTACGGCGCGGTGTTTGAGCAGCTGTTCGGGTTGCAGTTCGTGGCGCTGCGCTACGCCAACGTGTATGGCCCGCGCCAGGACCCGCACGGTGAGGCAGGGGTGGTGGCGATCTTTGCGGAGCGTTTGCTGTCCGGAAAGTCGGTGACGATCAACGGCGATGGCAGCCAGACGCGCGACTACGTGCACGTCGACGACGTCGTCGCCGCCAACCTGCGGGCCGCACACGCCGTGTCGTTGGGTGCGTACAACATCGGGACCGGCCGCGAAGCCGACGTCAGCCTGCTCTACGCGGAGCTGGCACGCGCCGCTGGTATCACTACCGACGCCGACCACGTGCCGGCCAAGCTCGGGGAACAGCGACGGTCCTGCCTTGACACCACCCGCGCGCGCGACTTGCTCGGCTGGCAGCCCACAGTCCCGCTCGAAGAAGGGCTACGCGGGACCCTCGACTGGTTCCGGCGCCAGGGCAAGCAGTAGCGGCGAGACGTCGTCCCTGCACCGAGCGGCCTCGTCGCGCAGGTGGCTGAGGGCGGTACGCAGGCCCTCGTTGTCGGCCCACGTCGTGGTGGCGACGATGCGCCACGCCCAGCCCAGGTCGTCCACCGCGTGCATCAGCCCCGTACGCGCCAACCGCTGGTCGGCGTCGAGGTCGCGCTCGCCCGGCAGCATGTCGATGCAGTGCTGCGCGTGCGCGAGCATCCTGGGGCCGGAGCGACGTGTCTGCTCGGGGACGCTCGCTGGCGACCGACCGGCGGTGACCACCGCGTCGAGCGCATCGAGCGCGCTGCCCGCAGCGTGGTGGGCCGTGACCAGCAGCGTCAAGGTGTCGGCAGGGCGCGACTGTCCACCGCCGAAGGCCCGGTAGGACGCGGCCAGCCCGACCACCGCCGCCATGATCACCACGATGTAGAGCAGCATCAGCGCTCAGTGACGGCGCGAGAGCGGCCGGCGCAGGCGCTCGTCCACAGCGGAGGCTACTTGTAGCGGAAGGTGATCCGTCCGCGGGAGAGGTCGTAGGGGCTCAGCTCGACGCGGACTTTGTCACCGATGAGGATACGGATGTAAAATTTTCGCATCTTGCCTGCGGTGTAGGCGAGAACCTCTTGGCCGGTCAGCAGCTTCACCTTGAACATGGCATTGGGAAGCGGCTCGACCACCGTCGCGTCCATCTCGATCGTTTCCTCCTTGACCTCAGCGGCTTCCGCGGCGGCAGCCGGGTCGCGGCGACGCGCAGGACCACGGCGGCGGGCGCCGCCGGGGCGAGGTGGACGTCGTGCCAAGAGCTTCTCCTTACGTCAAGACGGCTCACAGGCCGCAGAACTGAGCCGAGGGTATCACGGAGATCGGCGCGGTCGCGGCTGCGCGAACCGAAGCGGCCGGTAGAATCGGGCGAAACCAGGAGGCCTGATGTCCGACGCGCGCCGACAGATCGATTCGCCCTTCGTGCGCGCGCTGGCCCGGCGGGTGCTCGTCTACGACGGGGCCATGGGAACCGCGCTGCAGTCACTTGACCCCACCCCGGCGGACTTCGGGGGCGCGGCACTGGAGGGCTGGATGGACGGGCTCGTACTTCATGCGCCTCAGCTCGTGGAGGCGGTGCACCGCTCGTTCCTCGACGTGGGCTGCGATGTGGTCGAGACCGCGACATTCCAGGCCAGCAGGCTTCGTCTCAGCGAATGGGGGCAGGCCGACGCAACCCTGGAGTTGAACCGCTCGGCCGCCGCGCTGGGCCGCCGGCTGTGCGACGAGTACAGCAGCGACGCGCAGCCGCGTTTCGTGGCCGGGAGCATCGGCCCCACCGGCTTCCTGCCGTCGTCGAGCGACCCGGCACTTTCCAAGATCACGTTCGCGCAGCTGGTCGAGACCTTCGAGGAGCAGGCGTTGGGGCTGCTCGAGGGCGGCTCCGACCTGCTGATCATCGAGACCTCGCAGGACATCCTCGAGGTGCGCGCGGCGATCTTCGGGTGCCGGCAGGCGTTCGAGCGCAGTGGGCGGACAGTGCCGCTGCACGCGTCAGTGAGCCTGCTCGACAGCAGCGGCACCATGTTGCTCGGCACCGACCCAGCCGCGGTGGTGGCCATCCTCGACTCGCTGGATGTCGACATCATCGGCTTCAACTGCTCCACCGGACCCGAGCTCATGCGCGAGGGCATCCGCGTGCTGACCGAACGCAGCTCGGTGCCGGTGGCGTGCATCCCCAACGCCGGCATTCCCAGCAATATCGCTGGCCGTGCCCATTTCCCCCTCGACGCGGTCGCGATGGCTGAGCACCTCGAGGACTTTGTGCGCCGCCTCGGCGTGGCGGTGGTCGGCGGTTGCTGCGGCAGCACGCCCGAGCACATCGCCGAGCTGGTGCGGCGCGTCGGCGACGTTCCCGCCCCGAGCCATGGGGGCGACAGTATTCCCCGGCTGGCGAGCGCGATGAGCGCACTTGACCTGCAGCAGCAGCCCGCGCCGCTGCTGATCGGCGAGCGGGTCAACGCGCAGGGCAGCCGCGCCGTCAAGCGCCTGCTGCTCGCCGACGACTACGAGAGCATCGTGGCGGTGGGACGCGGCCAGTCCGAGGGCGGCGCGCACGCGCTCGACGTGTGCGTGGCCCTCACCGAGCGGTCCGATGAAGCGGCGCAGATGGCGGCCGTGGTGCGCGGGCTGCAGATGAGCGTCGACGCACCGGTGGTGATCGACAGCACCGACGCCGCGGTGATCCGCGCCGCACTGGAGGTGAACCCGGGACGCGCCATCGTCAACAGCGTCAACCTGGAGAACGGCCGCGCCCGTTGTGAGGCGGTGCTCCCGTTGGTCCGCGACCACGGCAGCTGCGTCATCGCGCTGACCATCGACGAGGTCGGGATGGCCCGCGACGCCGACCGCAAACTGGAGGTGGCGCGGCGCATCCGCGACATCGCCTGCGACGATTTCGGGCTTCGGCCCAGCCAGCTGATCTTCGACGCGCTGACCTTCACCCTGGCGACCGGCGAGACGGAGTACGCGCATTCGGCACACGAGACCATCGACGGCATTCGGCGCATCAAGCAGGAGCTGCCCGGCGTGCTCACCACGCTCGGCGTCTCCAACGTCTCGTTCGGGCTCACCCCGGTCAGCCGCGCCGTGCTCAACAGCGTGTTCCTGTACCACGCGGTGCGGGCGGGATTGGACACCGCCATCGTCAACCCCGCGCACATCACACCGTACGCGGAGATCGTGGAAGCAGAGCGGCAGTTGGCCGAGGACCTCATCTACGCGCGGCGCGACGACGCGCTGGCTCGATTCATCGAGCACTTCGACGGCCGGAGTGGCGCGGATGATGCCGTCGCCGCCGGCATCGACCCCTACGAGGGGATGTCCTCATCGGAGCGCATCACCGCGCAGATCCTGCAGCGCCGCCCGGAGGGTGTCGAGGAGCAGATCGATATCGCCGTCGGTGAGCAGGACCCCATCGACGTCCTCAACACCGTGCTGCTGCCCGCGATGAAGGTTGTCGGTGACCGGTTCGGCGCCGGGGAACTGATCCTGCCATTCGTACTGCAGAGCGCGGAGGTGATGAAGCGGGCGGTGTCCCAGCTGGAGAAGTACCTCGACCGGGTCGAGGGAACCACCAAGGGAACCGTGGTCCTTGCCACCGTGTACGGCGATGTCCACGACATCGGAAAGAACCTGGTCAACACCATCCTCAGCAACAACGGCTACACCGTGCACGACCTCGGCAAGCAGGTGCCACTGACCACCATCCTCGAGCGCGCGGTCGAGGTGAAGGCCGACGTGATCGGCCTCAGCGCGTTGCTCGTCAGCACCAGCAAGCAGATGCCGCTTTGCCTCAACGAACTGGCCGCTCGCGACCTTCACTTCCCGGTGATCATCGGCGGCGCTGCCATCAACCGTGGCTTCGGGCGACGCATTCTCACGCTGGACGACGGCACCCTGTACGACCCCGGCGTCTTCTACTGTCGGGACGCCTTCGAGGGACTCGACACCGTCGACGTCCTCCTCGACCCGGCGCGGCGCGGGGACCTCCTCGAGCGTGGTCGAGTCGAGGCGGCGGAACAGCGGATCCGCGACGCCGAGCGCGAGACGCGACGCCGCGAGGCGGCTGCCGCCGAGCCCGGTGACCAGCTGGTGCGAGCACGCAGCGACACGCGTACGGACGTGCCCATCCCGACACCACCGTTCTGGGGGGCGCGAACCCTGCAGGACATCGACCTCGACGCCGTGGTGCCGTGCATCGACCGCAACTCGCTGTTCAAGATGAGCTGGCAGTTCAAGGGCGTCCATGACTCTGCCGAGTGGTCGCGGCTGTTGCGCGACGAGCTCGAGCCCAGGCTGGCGCGGTCGATCGCCGAGGCGCGTGACGGGGACTGGCTGCGACTGGGCGCGGTCTACGGGTACTGGCCGGCGCTCGCCGATGGCGACGCGGTGGTGCTCTATGACCCCGCAGACCACGAAAGGGCGATCGCCCGCTTTGCCTTTCCCCGCCAGCGCGCCCAGAACCGGCTCTGCCTCGCCGACTACGTCCGGCCCGCCTCCCTCGCCGTCGCCGGGGAACGCGACGTGGTGGTGTTGCAGCTGGTGACCACCGGCCCGGGCGCCTCGGAGCTGAGCGGCCAGCTGCAGCGCGACGGCCACTACGACGACATGCTGCGCGTCCACGGCTTCGCCACGCAGATGGCCGAGGCCA
>JALYTM010000303.1 GCA_030854305.1 Candidatus Dormiibacterota bacterium | reverse complement strand
CCTCCGCACCGCCCGGGCAGGCAGACGCCGCCGTGACCCGGCCACTGGTGGCGGCCGACGAGGCCTCACCGGTCAGCGTCGACGCGGACACCGCCGACACCACAGCCCCAGACGTTGCCGCCGAGGTGCCGACGTTCCTGCTGCCGCCTTACACGGAGAGCGAAAGCCGGACCGACGGCAGTGCCAACGGCCACGGTGCCGCCGGCAACGGTGCCGTCATCGGCAACCGCACCCCCTCCGCGTCGAGGAGCGGCAGGGCGGGGCGGATCGGGAAGTTGCGCGGCCTGAGAAATGGCAGGGGCAGCCGGGCTGTGCCGGAGCCCCCACCCCTCGCGCACTTCCCGTCCGACGTTTTCGCGCTCCCGGCGCTGACCCCGTCGACGTCGCCGTACCCGCCGGCGCCGCCGGCGGTCGAGTCCGAGCTCGAGGCGCCCGTCGTCGAGGCCACCGCCACCTCCCCGCTCGATGTGACGGACGCGCCCCTGCCGGCGACCGCCACCGCCACCGTCGACGCGGCCGGGCCGGAGGCCGCGCTCGCAACCGAGCCCGACCAAGAAACCGCGGTCGACGGACCACCGCCCGTCGCCATGGCGGGCGACGAGGTCGATCCCCACGACTACGTGACACCGCGCCTGGACTTCGACGTCGCGGCGCTGCGCACCGAGCTGGTCGACATCGCCACGGCGTGGCTCGGCCCTGACGACATCGCTCCCATCGCCCAGCTCATCAACGCTGCGCGACCCGGGGTCGACGAGTTCGTCGGCACCATCGCCGCCATCAGCGCGCTGCCTGTGCCGGGGCACGAGAGCGCGGTGGTGCGCGCGATGGCGCGCGAGATGCACTTTCGCGCAGCCGAAGTGCTGTGCGGTGTGTGAGCGCTGACCCGCCACCGTGCAGCAGTTCCTCGACGCCCTTCGCAGTCAGCCCACCATCGGCCTGGCGCTGCTGACCGCCGTCCTCGCACTGATGTGTGCTGTGCTGCTGGCGCGCATCGAGCGACTCAAGGACCGCCTGCACGTTGCCCGCTCGGCCGCCGAGGATGCTGCCAGGGCTGCCGCGCTTGCGGCGCCCGGTGGGATCGACGCCGACATCGTTCTCGATTTGCTTCGCCTCGGCGAGCGCCCCACCCTCGACACCGTGTACGCGGCCATGCACCACCCCGAGGCCGACTCGCAAGCCGGCTGAGCCGTCAGCGAGCTCGCCGACGTCGACGCGAGTCGGCGGCCACGGCAATCGCGGCAGCCGTCCAGCTCACGTCCACCGCCTCCGACCGCAGTCGTCGCACCGTGTCCGTGACGGTGCGCGTCAGCGCGTCGTCGTACCGCGCGACCACGCCGGCCTCGGTCAGGCGATCCTCGCTCTCACCGCGGACCATCCACGGCAGGGGGTCGGACGTGGGCGCGATCGCCGGCGACTCGGAGGTCACGTGGAAGGCGGTCTTGGCAAGCGGGGACGCGGCGACATGGAAGGGTGTCGTGCGCGCCGGGGCCGGCGATCGCGACGGTACGTCGGGAAATGCCCCGGCAATGGGCGCGGCGGCGCGGTGCGGCTCCCCGGATGGACCAGTAGCAAGGAAGTTGTGAAGGTCCGGCAGCGGCGCGGGGCCCTCGTCGGGGTCGTGCCCGGCGCTCACCGGGCCGTCGACGCCGGCCATGGTGTACGCGCCCGGAGGAGCATTCATCGCGACGAAGGTGTTGGCCGACCCTCTGTTCGCGTCGGGAGCAACCCGGTCGCGACCGAGGTCCTGGGCGGCGAAAGTGAGATCCGGGTCGCCGCCGTCGTGGCCCAGGTCGTCGGCCACGGGATCGTGCGTGCGCGAGCTCACCACGTCATCTTACGCGCGCCTCCCCGCGCATCACGAAAAGATCGTGTCACGAAGGGGTTTCCTTGACATCAGAACCGGCCGGCCGGGGGGAGAATCGGCACAGAGCGCGCGTGCGTTCGTCACCCATCCGGATGCCAGGTTCGAAGGAGTAGCCTCAGCGTGAGTACAGCCACCGCCGCCAAGGGCATTGACCCGCGCTACCTCGAGGCTCTCGGACCGCTGCGTCCGCTGATCGACGACGACAGCCTCACCGAGATCATGGTCAACGGACCGGAGATGGTCTATGTGGAGCGCAAGGGGAAGATCCTGCTCACCGACGTCCGCTTCGACGACGAGGCGCACCTGCTGAGGGTCATCGACACCATCGTGTCGACGGTTGGACGTCGCATCGACTCGCGGTCACCCCTCTGCGACGCGCGCCTCCTCGACGGATCGCGCGTCAACGCGGCGATTGCCCCGGTGGCCCTCGACGGTCCCATCCTCACCATCCGGAAGTTCAGCAAGGACCCCTACCAGGTCAACGACCTGATCGGGTTCGGCACCCTTACCCAGGAGAGCGCGGCGTTCATC
The DNA here is from genome assembly GCA_030854305.1 of Candidatus Dormiibacterota bacterium. Taxonomy (GTDB): domain Bacteria; phylum Chloroflexota; class Dormibacteria; order Aeolococcales; family Aeolococcaceae; genus Aeolococcus. The sequence continues at coordinate 309 of JALYTM010000303.1, read as the reverse complement.
CAGGCGTGCGTCATGGCGCGCGCCAACATCGTGGTGAGCGGTGGCACCGGCACCGGCAAGACGACGCTGCTCAACGTGTGTTCCGGCTTCATCCCCATCGACGAGCGCATCGTCACCATCGAGGACGCGGCCGAGCTGCAGCTGCACCAGGAGCACGTCTGCCGCATGGAGTCGCGCCCGGCAGACGTCAACGGCGAAGGACGGATCACCATCCGTGAGCTGGTGGCCAACTCGTTGCGTATGCGGCCCGACCGCATCGTCGTCGGTGAATGTCGTGGTGGCGAGGCGCTGGACATGCTCCAGGCCATG
>JALYTM010000040.1 GCA_030854305.1 Candidatus Dormiibacterota bacterium | reverse complement strand
GGGCGCAGACGGAGAAGGCGAGCGCCACCCAGGTCCTGGAGCGGCTGCTCGACATCGAGGTCCAGGCCACCCGGGCGCGGCGGCTCCGTGGACGGTTGCGGTTCGCCCGCTACCCCATCCACAAGACACTCGCCGATTTCGACTTCGACTTCCAGCCGTCCCTCGACCGCGCCGTGATGGCGGAGCTCTCCACGCTGCGGTTCGTGGAGGAGAAACGCAACGTTCTCCTGCTTGGACCGCCCGGTGTGGGCAAGACGCATTGTGAGACTCGCGACTGCTAACCGAGCACTGCGTTCGTCATGCTCGGCACTTCAGCAACGAGGATGACCCGAAAGTCGCATTGGCCTCACCCAGACCTCATGGCGGGGATGACCCGAAAGTGCCATTGGCCTTCGCTGAGTGCCCTTGCTTTGGATATGTCTCCTCGCCTGCTGGGTGCCGGCTTGGCCACCGCGCCACTTGGCCTGATCAGAAGCCTGTCCGCCACGGCGTGACTCATCGCAGTCTTGCCATGCGGTTCGCGCCGCGCCGGTGCTGTCGAATCAACCGCCTCAGGAGGACCGGATGCCAGCACTCGCCGACGCCATCGACTTCGTCGTGGGTGTTGACACTCACAAGAACAGTAACACGAAGGAAACGCACCCTCTTCTAAAAACGAAAACGGACGTTCTATTCAGGCTCAAATGCGTAGACTTCGGAGTCCGCAATGGTGCCTGTGTATGCCGGAGCTGGAATGACCCCCCGAGCTGGCCGAGAGCCTCGGGCAGGGCACGCCCAATGTCTCGCAGATGCCGTCAGGACGGCTGGACGCCGGCCACCCAACGAGACGATGTGGCCGCGCGACGACCGAATTCACATTCCAGGTGGCCAGGCCCACGGGACACAGGATAGGTGGGTTATCAACCGTCCTGCCGCCGGCCCGTCAGAGGCGAAGGCCACCTTCGAGATGTCCCATCGCCTCGTCGAAGACCACCGACAGATCGGTCTTGGGGTCGTCGAGCATGACCAGCATCACCGCCATCGCGGCGCCCACCACCGCGCCGGCGAGCGTGAGCACCGCCATGTCGTCCGGGGGCCTGCCGGTCCGCTCGGCGAGCACCTCGGCGAGGAGGCGCATCGCTGACGTGAACTGGTCCATCATCGCGGCGCGCAACTCCGGGACTGCGAGCACGAGGCGCATCCGTGCCGACTGCCCGGCGACCTGCTCGGATGACAGCGTCCCGAAGGCTTCGTGAAAAGCGCCTCGCAACGCCTGAATCGGACTGAGCTCGGGTGGCTGTAACTGGAAGGCGGCGACGATCACGGGGTCGAAATCGTCGGTGAGCACGACGTCGCCCTTGGTCGGAAAGTACCGGAAGAACGTGCTCTCCGAGACTTCAACGTCGTTGATGATCTGCTGGACGGTGGTGGCGTCGTAGCCCTGCGTCGTGAAGAGGTGGAGTGCGTGCGCCCGGATCATCTCCCGGGTCCGCTCCTTCTTGCGCTCCCGCAACCCAGGGGCGCGACCCTCAGTTGACGCCGACAAGCTCGCGCTCCGCAACCGGTTCCACGGGCGGATTCTCCCGCAACGCGTTGCTGCGCGGGAGGAACATCAGCGTCAGGACGAGGCCGACGAGGGCGATTCCCGCGGATACGAGGAGTGCCATATCCATGCCATCGACGAAGGCTATGCGTACGGACCTGAGCAGCGACGCGGATCCGATCTGCTGTGCGACCGCGACCCCGTCGAACACACTTTGTTTGACTGCGGACGCCGCCGCAGCCGGCAGTCCCGACAACGCCAGCCGCGAGAGGTAGATCGAGGTGAGCACGCTGCCGAGAATCGCTGTGCCGAACGGGCCGCCGACCTTGTTGACCGCCTGCAGCACCGCGGAGCCCACGCCGCTGCGCTCCTCCGTAAGCTCAACGAGCGCCGCAGAGGTGGAGGTGGCCAGCGCGAGACCCATGCCAACGCCGACCACTCCCATCCACAGCGCGACGAACAGGGTGCTCGAGCCCACCGCAGTGGTCGATCCGACGAACAGCCCCAGACCGAGCAGCGTGAAGCCGGCCGCGGCAACGAGCTTGGCCCCCACCAGCGTCACGAAGCGATCGGCGGGGACAGCGCCGAGCACGAGGCCGCCGATGACGGGGAGCAGACGGAGTCCGGAGCCCATGGCGTCGGTCCCGAGCACTCCCTGAAAGTACTGCGGCATCGTGAAGAGCACGCCGATCATCGAGAGGACCGCGAACGCGGCGAGGAACACACCCCACGTGAACGACGCCGAGCCGAAGAGCGACAGATCGAGCAACGGCCGGCCAGCCGGCTGCCGGTTCAGCCGGCGTTCCCAGACAAAGAACCCGACCAGGACGACGATCCCCGCCGGCATCGCCAGCACCGCCTCAGCATTGCCCCAGCCGTGCTGCCCGGCCTCGATGAGGCCGTAGGTGAGCGCCACGAGTCCCGTGACCGAGAGCGCCACACCGACGACGTCGAATCCTGGGCGTTCCGCCGCCTTCGACTCCGGGACGAGGGTGACGAGCGCCACGACACCAACCGCCGCGACTGGCGCATTGATGAGGAACACCCACCCCCACCAGAAGTGTGTGAGGAGCCAGCCGCCGAGGATCGGACCGACAGGAAGGGCCAGGAAGTTGGCGGCGGCCCAGATGCCGACGGCCTTGGGTCGCTCCTCCTTACTGAAGAGCACCGTGAGCGCCGACATCGCCATGACGACAACGCCGGCGCCGGCCAGCCCGAGGAGCACCCGAGCGGCCAGGAACTGCCCGACCGACGTCGAGTAGGCGCAGGCCAGCGATCCCAGTCCGAAGAGGGCCAGCGAGATGGTCAGAACCTTCTTGTGACCGTAGCGATCACCCAGCAGCCCAGCCGGGAGCATCGCCGCCGCGAGCACCAGGAAGTAGCCGGAGGAGAACCACTGCAGATCCGACTCTGACGCGTGCAGCGCCTTGGCGAGCGTGGGCAAGGCGACGCTCAGCACCGTGCCGTCGAGACCGACCGCGAGCACGCCCAGGCTCACCGCCGCGAGCGCCCACCACCGCCGAGCTCCTTGCGTCCTCATGACAGCTACCTCAACCTGAGTGTTACCACCTCATGATGGTAACACTCATTTTAGAGAAGCCGCAACTGCGGCAGTCGCTGCTGATCTGAACCGGGGAATCGGCCGGGCGCAGTAATCGGGACATGTGCGCATGGTCAGGAAGGTGCGGATACACGTCACCGCCCGCCCGCTCTGCGGCGCGACCAGGGGACGGGCCACTGCCGGAGTTGTTTTGAGCGCTTCTGTGCGACTACACTTACCGTTCGTGGGAACTTACCAAGCTGGCGATGAGTGGGCCGCTTTAGGCGATCGCAGCCGGCGCGCGATCGTGGCGTGCTTGGCCGAGCGGCCGCGGGCGGTCGGCGAGCTTGCCGACGAACTACCAATCAGCCGTCCGGCGGTGTCCCAGCACTTGAAGGTGCTCAAGGACGCCGGTCTGGTCACCGAGCGTGCTGCTGGCACGCGCCGGATCTATCGGCTGAACCCGGTCGGTGTGGGCGCGCTGCGCGATCAGCTGGACACCTTCTGGAATCGGGCGCTGGCCGCCTACAAGGATGTAGTGGAACAACCGACAGAGGAGAGGGCATGACTCAGGCAGCGACCGAGGTCGTCCGTCGGCAGATCGTCGTCGAGGCCCCGATTGAGGAGGCTTTCACCGTGTTCACGGATCGGTTTGGCGACTTCAAGCCGCCAGAGCACAACCTGCTCCGGACAGCGATCGCGGAGACGACGTTCGAGCCGCGCGTCGGCGGCCACATCTACGACCGCGGCGTCGACGGCAGCGAGTGCCGCTGGGCGCGCATCCTTGCGTACGAGCCACCCGTCCGGGTGGTATTCAGCTGGGACATCGGGCCGCAGTGGCAAATCGAGAGCGACCCGGACAACACCAGCGAGGTCGAGGTTCGTTTCGTCGCTGAGACCCCCGAGCGTACCCGGGTGGAGCTCGAACACCGGAAGATCGACCGGCACGGGCCTGGCTGGCAGGCGGTCAGCGACGGCGTCGCAGATGACGCCGGGTGGATGCTATATCTGCACCGGTTTGCCGGTCTGTTCAGCGAGGCCCGCTGATGCCACCGATCAGCACCAGCATCGAGGTCAACCGAGCCGCCGACGACGTGTTCGCCTATGCCACCGATCCGACCCGCTTCTGCGAATGGCAGAAGGGCGTCGTCGAGGGTCACATGGACCACCCTGGTATTCCGAGCGTCGGGACGAGGTGCGTGACCACCCGGCGCATCGGCTTCGGCGAGAGACCGGCGACTGCCGAAGTCGCGTACATCGACCCGCCGCGAACGTGGGGTGTCCGAGGCGTCGACGGACCGATCAGAGCCAGTGTCGACGTCACCGTCGAACCCCTCGCCGAGAACCGATCGCGCCTGATCATCGCGGTCGACTTCGAGGGGCGCGGCATCGGCAAGCTCCTCGTCCCGCTGGTCGTCCGCCGTCAGGCTCGCAACGAGATGCCGGTCAACTTGGCGACCTTGAAGGAGCGGCTTGAGCTCCGGACGTAACCCAGTGGCGCGGCGTCGTCATGACAGTGGTTGATCGGGTGAGGGCCGACGGCGCCCTCCACACGACTGTGGTCGACGATGTCCGGTCCGCGGCGCAGGCCGTCATGTCATTTGTTTCAGATCGGCCTTTCCGAGACCGCGATCGCCTTCGACGTGCCCAAGGCGAGCAGCGCGTCCGTCGACGCGCTATGCGCCCACGCCGAGATCACCCGCGCCGCCAGGTAAGTGAATCGGTGGCGTTGTCCGACGCCCCGATCGCGGTGGCGAGCGCAACGGTGGAGTCAGTCACCCACACGCCTCAGCGCGGCCCCCGCCTCGCAGGGGTAGCGGCTCCGTGGTGTGAGGGCCACCTACGCGTCGGCGCGTCGCGCGCGGTACAGGTCGCGCAGCAGGGCGATCTCGGCGCCGTGGTGGAGCAGTTCCTGGTTCACCCACCACACGCTGTCAATGAACGGCTACTCGGCGTAGCTGCCGTGGGGATAGGTGCGCTATCCCACGGTGTCGAGCGAGGCGTCGTCGGTGGCGAGCAGAGCGTCGCACCACGCGGTCGCGGCCCGGTCGAAGGCCACGATGCCGCCGGCGGCAGCGCCGCTGTGGTGGTACTCGGTCCCGGAACGAGCGCGCGCCGGTGGTGTGGTCGGCGCGGCCCTGCGCATCTCGCTGAGGTGGCCCAGCCGCCACGCGATGGTGGTGACCGGTGGCGGGAACGGGTGCTGGGGACGAGCGGTGTCGCGGCCCAATCCCCCCGCCCCCACCGGCATGGTAGCCCCGTGACCCGGCCCGCTCGAGTGTCGCCGGATCGACCAGCTGCGCGCCACCGGCTCCCAGAGGTGCTCCTCGTCCGTGAGCGGCGGCAACGCAATAATGGTGCCGTCACCGCTGTCGACGTGCGGGCCGGCCACGCGCGCGGCGAGGCGCTCGCGCGCGAAGTCGAACTGCGCGAGCACCGGCAGCAGCCGCGGAGGCGGCGTCGCCATGTGGACGCACGCGGTCAGAGCACGGCGCGGAGTGTGGTGAATTGCCGGCAACGCTGGCCGAAGCGCAGAGGCGGCCGTCCTACGCGGGAAGCACATCGGGCCAGACGGAGTTTGGGCGAGCTACGGAGTCGCGTCGGCTCCCGCATTCGATGACCTCACATCAGCTTCGGCTGTCGTGTCCTCGCCTCCCCCGGATAAGGTGGTGTCCGTGAGTGACGAGTCGATCAACACCGGCCGCCTCGACCTCGTTCTACTTCGCGCAGCGACGCTGCGCGCCCTACTCGTCGACGATCGGGAGGGCGCGTCGCGGGAACAGGGGATACCGCTGCCAGCCGAGTTTTCCGACTCGCTCCATGGCCAGTTCCTCACCACCCACTTGCAGCGAGCAGCGGCGTTTCCAGGGAGTCGGGGCTGGGGTGTGCGGGTCATCGTCCGCCAAGCGGACGGCCGCGTCATCGGCCACGCGGGATTTCACGGGCCACCGGACGCAGTAGGTCGGGCAGAGATCGGCTATTCGGTGTTCGCTGCCTTTCGAGGTCAGGGCTATGCCACTGAAACCGCCAGAGCGTTGGCGGACTGGGCGCGCGCCCAGGGGGAGCGGACGCTCTTCGCCAGTGTCTCCCCAGTCAATCAGCCCTCGCTCGCCGTCGTGCACAAACTCGGCTTCCGCCAGGCGGGCGTTCAGGTCGACCAGGGCCGTGGTCCAGAGCTTGTCTTCGAACTGATTCTCGACGCCGACGGAGTCAGCCGACAAGCCGATCGCACGGGCGAGTCGAACCATTCGGGCCGGGCGGACGAGGCCGCCCACGCGAGGGATGGGGTACATAGGGGTCGGGCCGGCCATGAGCAGCCGCCAACGTGAGGGGCGGCTGCGACGCAGCGGAGGTCGCCCTTCGAGCCGCTCGACCGATTCGCCGATTGGACGCCGGTCCGGGCGCGGCACGGCCGGATTGGACCGCCGTGGGATCAGCGTGGAACCCCGTGGAAATTGGGGGTGAGTAGTCGTCTAACGGCCATCTCTGCCCTTCCCGAATACAGAACTGAGCCGCTACCTTGCCAAGGTAAGGGTCGCGAGTTCGAGCCTCGTCTCCCGCTGTCCGGCCTTCACGCGCCCCTTGCCATCTTCGAAGTGCTGCACGGCCGGCCGAGCCGCGGTCTACAGCTTGGCGACGAGCGCCACTACCCGAACGACTTCTATGAAAGGCTCATCGTTCGGCAACGCCGCCGCGAGCCGAGAAATGAACGCCCCGCGGTCATCCGGGCCGGGGAGTTGCTCCGGCGACATCGCCGAAAACATCGCCCCCGCCACTTCCTGGGCGTCAAGCGTAAGGCTGTATTCAGTGACCGCCTCGCTGACTGCAAATCCCAGGGCCTCCAACCCGGCGGTATAACGGTGTCGGCTCTCCGCGTCGGTGCCACACGCGTTGTCCGACACCGGGGTGTTCAGCCACTCCTCCATGAAACGACGCAGTGCTCGCGACGGCGCACTGCCCTGGAGCCACAGCGGCGTTCCGTTGGCGACGACCGCCACCCCGCCGCCCGGTCGGAGAAGCGGTCGCACGATCGCGAACAGCCGCTCGTAGTCCATCCAGTGCAGTGCCTGGCCAACCGTCATCGCTCCCACACCGCGATCGCCGACCAGTCGCCCTAGTGATTTGAATACGGAATGGCCCGGCTTCGGTCGGCTGCCGACGCGCAAGACTTGCGGAGAGTATGTGTCTAGTGTAGTGTCTCCCAAATAACTGGGCGGGCGTGGTAAGCTCCTGTCGTAGATGGGAACTGCGGCTGCGCCACTCGGTATCTCCGCCGGACAGCGGGAAACCTTGCTGGCACTGGCGCGCTCAGGTGTCGAGCAGCAGCGCCGTGTGCAACGTGCGCGAGCCTTGCTACTGGCCGCCGATGGTGTCGCCAACAGCGTGATTGCGGAACGGCTCGATGTGTCCCGGGCGACCGTGCTGACCTGGCGGCAACGATTCGAAACCGAAGGCCTACAACGCTTTGGCGAGGTGCGCGAGGGCCGCGGACGACGCCCGGTCATCTCCGACGCGAAGATCGCCGAGATCATCGAACAGACGCGGACCACGACGCCGCCCGGTGCGACCCACTGGAGTTGCCGGTCGATGGCGAAGGCGAGTGGCCTCAGCCCCGCGACCGTGCAGCGGCTCTGGGCAGGACGTGGGCTGCAGCCGCATCGGGTCGAGACCTTCAAGCTGTCGAATGATCCCCACTTCGAAGAGAAGCTCATCGATGTGGTCGGTCTCTATCTGAACCCGCCCGACAAGGCGGTGGTGCTGTGCCTCGACGAGAAGAGCCAGATCCAAGCGCTGGACCGCACCCAACCGGGCTTGCCGATGAAGAAGGGCCGCGCCGGCACCATGACCCACGATTACAAGCGCAACGGCACCACCACCTTGTTCGCAGCGCTCAACGTGCTCGAAGGCAAAGTGATCGGACAGTGCTTGCCCCGCCATCGTCACGACGAATTCCTGCGCTTCCTACGCAGGGTCGATCGTGAGGTCCCGAAGGGCCTCGGGATCCATCTCATCCTCGACGACTACGCGACCCACAAGCACGATGACGTGGAGGCGTGGCTCGTCAAACACCCTCGGTTCCACATGCATTTCACGCCCACGTCGTCGTCGTGGCTCAACCTCGTGGAGCGCTGGTTCCGGGAGCTGACCGACAAGAGGATCCGCCGCGGTGTGTTCCGCAGCGTTCCGGAACTCATCGCCGCCATCGACGAGTACCTGCGCTTGAACAACGACGACCCCAAGCCCTTCGAATGGGCAGCCACCGCCACCGACATTCTTGCGAAGGTCAAGCGCGGCAGAGTCGCGCTGCGCAATGCGTCGCGCTAATTGCGAGACACTACACTAGGGATTCCTAGACGCTCCACGCTACCGGCAGAAAGTGGTGTTCGGGGGCGCGAGCCGAGGGGCGCACGACGAGGCGCCGGGGGGCGGCTGCCTCCGCCATGAGCTGGGTCATCACGTACTTCAACATCTGCATTTGACCCGGCGGATCGGACACAGCCGGCCTGCCGGAACGGCGGAGGCAGTCTGAGATAGGCTACGGCCGTGGCAAACCGGTTTGAAGAGCCGCTCATCGCCGCACTGCGCGATCAGGGACGGTCGGATAACGACCCAAGGTGACGGTCGTGTTGTCGGCTGATACTCAAGTCTACTTGCATCGGTACGCTTGTTCCCGCTTGATCTCGGCCTGCGACGATGTCGTCACACAGGCCGATCATCGGCTGTACGCCGGAGCTGGAGCGCCAGGCTGGGGACGACGAAGGACGCGAGGAAGATCGGTAGGAAACTCTTTCCGGTGGCTCGGAAGGCGACGGTTTGGCCCTCGGAAGCGACGAAGGTCTGAGCTCGGCTGGAGTTTCGGCCATTGCGAACTTGCAGGGTGTGACGTCCAGGTTCGATTGGTATCTCGATCATGTCGTCCATTTCGACCGATCCGGCGGGCTGACCGTCAACCACGACGTCGTATGGGCCACGTCGGACCTCGACCCCGATTGCTTTATGCGTCAGCTTCAGCGTTGCGGCCATTGTTGACCTCCTACAGCGTTTCTGAAAGGTGTTTCAGTCGGTGTCGTCGGTCTCAAAAGACGCCGCCCCTCATCGCACACTTGGCGACCGGCTGGAGGCCTCGGAGCTCGCGTTTCAGGTGCCGGCATGGCGTCCGATGTCGCTGCGCTGCGGATCGTCGCGCCAC
>JALYTM010000302.1 GCA_030854305.1 Candidatus Dormiibacterota bacterium | reverse complement strand
TACGCCGCCTCCGGCGAGGCCGAGCGGGCCGCGACCGAGCGCGTCGGTGGGAATCAAGCCGGCTGGGGTGCCTGAGAGCACCGCACGCCCCACCTCCCGACGCCGACGCCGGACCACCATGCCGGCATTCAGACCAGCACAGAACACGAGGACGAGACGTTGACGACCCTGAGCAGCACGACCACCACCCCGAACGACCCGACCGCCGAGAGCGCGGTCACCGAGCTGCTGGGCCGGTCGAACCGACTGGGATCTGATGCTCGCAACACCAACTACGCCGGGGGCAACACCTCCGCCAAGGGCACAGCCGTCGACCCCGTTACGGGGGGCCTGGTCGAGCTGGTCTGGGTTAAGGGCAGCGGCGGCGACCTCGGCACGCTCACCGCCGGTGGGCTCGCGGCGCTGCGGCTCGACCGGTTGCGGTCGATGACACAGGTCTACCCGGGCATCGACCGTGAGGACGAGATGGTCGCTGCGTTCGACTACTGCCTGCACGGCAAGGGCGGGGCGGCCCCGTCGATCGACACCGCCATGCACGGACTCGTCGAGGCGCTGCACGTCGACCACCTGCATCCCGACTCTGGCATCGCCCTCGCGACCGCACAGGCGGGCGAGGCGCTGACCCGCGAGTGCTTCGGCGACCGCGTGGCGTGGGTGCCATGGCGCCGGCCGGGCTTCCAGCTCGGGCTCGACATCGCGGCGGTCGCACGCGAGAACCCGGATGCCATCGGCTGCGTGCTGGGCGGGCACGGCATCACGGCCTGGGGACAGACGAGCGACGAGTGCGAGCAGCGGTCGCTCGAGATCATCCGGACCGCTGAAGCCTTCCTGGCCGACCGGGGCAGGGCCGAGCCGTTCGGGCCAGTCCTATCCGGCATGGAGCCCCTGGCTGATGACGAGCGTCGTTCTCGCGCGGCCCGTCTGGCACCACTGCTGCGTGGGCTCGCCTCGACCGACCGGGCCCAGGTCGGCCACTTCGACGACTCCGCACCGGTGCTCGACTTCCTGTCTCGCGCCGAGCACCCGAGACTCGCTGCGCTCGGCACCTCCTGCCCTGACCACTTCCTCCGCACGAAGGTGCGACCGATGGTGCTCGACCTGCCCCCTTCGGCCGACGAGGAGCAGGTCGTCGAGCGGCTGCGGGAGCTGCACGGTGAGTATCGCGCCGACTACGCGGCCTACTACGAGCGTCACGCGACCGACGACAGCCCGGCGATGCGGGGAGCCGACCCGGCGATCGTGCTCGTGCCCGGCGTCGGCATGTTCAGCTACGGCAAGGACAAGCAGACCGCCAGGGTCGCGGGCGAGTTCTACCTCAACGCCATCAATGTGATGCGCGGTGCGGAGGCAGTCTCCACGTACGCGCCGATCCCCGAGTCGGAGAAGTTCCGCATCGAGTACTGGGCCCTCGAGGAGGCCAAGCTCCAGCGGATGCCGCCTTCCAAGCCGTTGGCGTCGAAGGTCGCCCTCGTGACCGGTGCGGCATCCGGCATCGGGCGTGCCATCGCCGTCCGGCTGCGCCAAGAGGGCGCCTGCGTCGTCATCGCCGACCTCGGCCTCGCCGATGCCCAGTCGGTCGCCGACGAGCTCGGCGGCGCCGACCACGCCCTGGGGGTCGCGGCCGACGTCACCGATGCGGCGGCGATCGCTCGCGCCTTTGAAGAGACGTCGTTGGCGTTCGGCGGGGTCGACATCGTGGTCAACAACGCCGGCCTGTCGATCTCGAAGTCACTGCTCGAGACGAGCGAGCGCGACTGGGACGTACAGCACGACGTCATGGCCAAGGGTTCCTTCCTTGTCTCGCAGGCCGCAACGCGGGTCATGGGCGCGCAGGGCCACGGTGGCGACATCGTCTACATCTCGAGCAAGAACGGGGTGTTCGCCGGCCCGAACAACGTCGCCTACGGTGCGGCCAAGGCCGACCAGGCCCACCAGGTGAGGCTGCTCGCAACCGAGCTGGGTGGGCAGGGCATCCGGGTCAACGGCGTGAACCCTGACGGGGTGGTGCGTGGCAGCGGGATCTTTGCGGGTGGATGGGGGGCCCAGCGGGCGGCGGTCTACGGTGTCGCCGAGGACGATCTCGGTGCCTTCTACGCGAAGCGCACCCTCCTGGGGCGCGAGGTTCTGCCCGAGAACGTCGCGGCCGCCGTCTTCGCGCTGGTCGGCGGTGACCTGTCGTACACCACCGGACTGCACATCCCTGTCGATGCCGGCGTCGCTGCCGCTTTCCTGCGCTGAGCAGCCGAGATGACCGTGTCTCGGCGCAGCGGCGCGACCGTGGCTGCGGTCGACCTCGGTGCGTCGAGTGCCCGGGTGGTTCAGGTGCGTATCGAACCCGGGACCCTGCGTCTGCAGGAGGTGCACCGGGCCCCCAACGTGCCCGTCACCCGAGACGGGTCGCTGCGGTGGAACCTGCCCGCCCTCTACGACGGGATCCTCGACGGCCTCTCGGCGGCCGTCCGGCTCGGTGCCGGGCTCGACTCGGTCGGTGTCGACTCGTGGGCCATCGACTACGGCCTGGTCGACCGCGACGGGGACCTGCTGTCGTGGCCGGTCACCTACCGCGACGATCGCACCGACGACGCAGAGCGGCTGACCCACCAGCGAGTTTCAGCCGACGAGCTGTTCGCCCGCACCGGCCTCCAGCACCTTCCCTTCACCACGGTCTTCCAGCTGGTCGCGGCCCTTGCCGATGACCGCAGTGCGGCCGAGATCGAACG
>JALYTM010000301.1 GCA_030854305.1 Candidatus Dormiibacterota bacterium | reverse complement strand
CAAGAGGTCCGGCGCGGTGCTCGGCGCTCGGCGAGGCATACCCTCGCGGCAATCATCCCCGGGGCCGGGCTCATCGGCACGCGATACCGCCGGTTCGGCTGGCTCCTGCTGACCTTCCTTGTACTCGCAGTGGTCGCCCTCGTGCTGACCCTGGTCGCCAAGGGCGCCACCACGACAGCCCTGTCGTTGGCCGTGCGCCCCGACCTGCTGCTGACGGTTGCCGGAGTGGCGACCATCGGGGGTCTGGTCTGGATCTTCTCCATCATCCTCACCCATCGCGGCACGATGCCGGCACGGGCGGACCGCAGCTCGCGGTTCGGGCTGCGCGCCCTGACCGCGCTGATGTGCCTGCTCGTGGCACTGCCGGCCTTCCAGGTGGTCAGGTACTCGCTCATCCAGCGAGACGTCGTCAGCTCCGTCTTCGGCGACCTGCCCTCCAAGACCGTGGCCGGCAACAGCGGAGGCTCCAACCCCGGGTCGACCGTCTCCCCCGACGAGTCTGCGCCGGACCCGTGGGCCGGCGTGCAGCGCGTCAACATGTTGCTCATCGGCTCCGACGCGGGCAGCGACCGCGTGGGGGTCCGCACCGACTCGATGGTCGTCGCGAGCATGGACCCGCAGAACGGCAACACGGTGCTGGTCAGCGTGCCGCGCAACCTCGAGCGAGCGCCGTTCCCGACGACCAACCCGCTCTACAAGCTTTACCCCAACGGCTACTACTGTCCTGGCGCCGCCCCTGGTGCCGAGTGCATGATCAACGCCGTCTGGACGCTGGCCGAGGGCAACCGTGGGCTCTTCCCCGCAGACCCGAACCCCGGGCTGACCACGATCCGCGACGTCATAGGTGCCACCCTCGGCGTCACCATCGACTACACCACCGTCATCGACCTGTCGGGTTTCGAAGCACTCGTGCAGGCCATGGGAGGGGTGACGGTGAACGTCACCGAACGGCTACCGATCAACGGCTACCACCCGAACGGCAACCCCGCCCTCATCGCCGGAGTCGAGGGATGGATCGAGCCGGGTGTCCAGAAGCTCGACGGCTACCACGCCCTCTGGTTTGCCCGCTCTCGCCTGATCTCGGACGACTACTCGAGGATGCGTCGCCAACGCTGCCTGATCGGGGCACTGGTCGGCCAGGTCAACCCGGTCAGCATGCTGAGCAAGTACCCCGAGCTGGCCCAGGTGGCCAAGCAGAACATCAGCACCGACGTGCAAGTCACCCAGCTGCCGGCCTGGGTCGACCTCATCCAGCGCGTCCAGAAGGGCACGATCACCTCGCTGACGTTCACCGACGAGGTGATCAACTCGGCAAACCCGAACTTCACCACAATGCGCACCCTCGTCCAGGAGGCTCTCAGCGCGGCAACGCAGACTGCCACCACGAGCTCGACGACGACCACGGCCACTCCCTCAACCACGACGACTGCCCCGCCGACCGTGAAATCCGGTCCGAAGTCGAGCAAGACCACGGCGCCGAAGACCACCACGAGCGCTACCACGACAACGGTCACCGCCCCTCCGGGCAGCATCGTGGACATCCGCTCGGCCTGCTGACGGCACCCCGCCGAGCCCGCGCAGACGCACAGCTTCGCGTGGGCAACCCGACGCGCTGGCACCGCGTCATATGACCAGAGCCCACTCTCGCGGCGGATATCCTGCCGGCGAGACCTCACGGAATCAACGGAAGGTGCAGATGTCCGCGCACGACCAGGGCGGCAGCCAGACCGGCGCGCGGACCCGAGTCCTCCATCAGGACCGGCGGCTGACCCGTCGCTCCGTCGCCCACACGATCGCCGCGATCATCCCCGGGGCGGGTCTGCTGGGCACCCGCTACCGACGCCTCGGCGCAATCCTGCTCGGCATCCTCGCCGCCGTGCTCGTCATCGGCGCCCTCGTGGTGCTGGCCAAGGGGGCCCTGACGACGGCCCTCAACATCGCCGTGAACCCGACCTCGCTGATGGTGCTCGTCGTCCTGACGATCGTCGTCGCGGTGGTCTGGATCCTGTCGATCGTGCTCACCCACGCGGGCACCGCGCCCCCCCGCACAGACCGCAGCACCCGCCGCGGGCTACGCATCCTCACCGCCGTGATGTGCCTGCTGGTCGCCCTTCCGGCCTTCCAGGTGGTGCGCTATGCCCTCATCCAGCGCGACGTCGTCGGCACCGTCTTCTCCGGGCCGTCCCTCGGTGGCCTGAAGCCCTCCGACGGGGCTGCAGCTCCCGACCCGAGCTCGTCCGACCCCTGGAACGGTGTCGACCGCGTCAACCTCCTGCTCGTCGGCTCCGACGCCGGCAACGACCGCGTAGGTGTGCGCACCGACTCGATGGTGGTCGCGAGCATCGACCCGCAGACCGGCCACGCCACCTTGATCAGCCTGCCGCGCAACCTCGAGCGCGCCCCCATACCCGCGAGTGACCCGCTGCACACGTTCTTCCCCAACGGTTTCTACTGCCCGACCCGGGGCACCGGCCACGACTGTCTGCTCAACGCGATCTGGGCCGAGGCGGTGAGCCACACGGACCTCTACCCCGGGGACAACAACCCCGGTCTGACGGCGTTGCGACGCGTGATCGGCGAGACCATCGGCCTCAACATCGACTACTCCACGGTGATCGACCTCGACGGTTTCGAGGCGTTGGTCAACGCGATGGGCGGGGTGAAGGTCAATGTGACCCAGCGACTGCCGATCAACGGCTACCACCCCGGCGACAACCCCAAC
>JALYTM010000300.1 GCA_030854305.1 Candidatus Dormiibacterota bacterium | reverse complement strand
CTGTGAGGTCGAGTCGCGTGTCGATGGCGTCGGTCTGGGAGCGGTTGACGAGGCTGACCACGATCGCGCCGCTGTCGGGGTCATGGGTGGCTGAGGCGAGCAGGGCGCTCGCGTCGCCGTACAACGCCGTGGTCAAGCTCGGCCCGGTGACCCGAAGGTCGAGCACCGTTCCCCGGCTGTGTCGCGACAACAGCGCGAAGGGGGCGAAGATGCTCTGCCGCCAGGCGGGGCCACCCCCCTCGGTCTGGATCGGCGCGATGACGTTGACGAGCTGGGCCTGACAGGCCAGGCCCACGCGGTCAGAGTGGTTGAGCAGAGTCATCAGCAGTGAGGCCACCACGACGGCATCGTCGACGGTGTACTCCTCCTCGATGAGGTGCCGGGGCCGGTCGGTCCACTCGAGGTCGTCCTCACCGCCGAAGTCGGACTGACGCCACACGTTCCACTCGTCGAACGAGATCTTGATCTGCTTGTCTGACTTCTTGGTCGCAGCGACGTGGTCAGTCGTGGCCGCAGCCGAACGGATGTAGCGGTCCATGTCGACCGAGCTGCACAGGAACGACTGCCGGTCAACAGCGCTGGGGTCGTAGTAGGCGTGCGCCGAGATGTAGTCGACGTGTTCGAGAGAGCGCTCGAGCACCTCTGCCTCCCAGGCTCCGAAGGTCGGCATGGCCCGGCTGCTGCTGCCGCAGGCCACCAGCGAGAGCGTCTGGTCGAAGCGCTTGATGGCCTGGCCGGTCCGCGAGGCCAACTTCCCGTAGTCGGTGGCGCTGAGGTGGCCCAGCTGCCATGGACCGTCCATCTCATTGCCGAGACACCACAGCTTGATGCCGAACGGCTCCGCAGCACCGTTGCGAACCCGCCGGTCCGATAGCTCGGTCCCCCCGGGGTGGTTGCAGTACTCAACCAGGTCGAGCGCGTCTGACAGTCCACGGGTTCCGAGGTTGATCGCCATCACGGGTTCGGCCCCGACCTCACGGAGCCAGGCCATGAACTCGTGCAGACCGAACTGGTTGGTCTCCGTCGCCTTCCAGGCCGCATCGAGCCGGGTGGGGCGGTGCTCGGGTGCGCCGACGGAGTCCTCCCACCGGAAGCCCGAGACGAAGTTGCCGCCCGGGTAGCGCACCACAGTGACGCCGAGCTCCTTGACGAGCTCGAGGACATCACCGCGGAACCCTCGTTCGTCGGCGGTCGGATGACCCGGCTCGTAGATGCCCTCGTAGACACACCGGCCCATGTGCTCGACGAAGGAGCCGAAGACGCGTCGTTCGACGGGTCCGACGACGAACTCAGGATGGGCCGTCACCGTCGCTGTGGGCACGAGCACAGTCGGCACGGTGCTGGCAGCAGACTTCGAGTTTGTCGCGGAGGTCATGGAGGTCGCGTCGGATGCCCAGGGGAAGCTTTCGTCGCTCACTACTCTCCATCTCGTTCAACAGGCTCGGGTAGAGGGAAAGGCCCCACCACCCCACAGACGCGGCAGACTGGCCCCATGAGTGTCCCGCACGAGAGCAGCGATGTGACCGAGCTGGCCGACCTGCGCGTCGTGGTCGACCGCATCGAGGGCCGTTCGGTGTGCGGGCTGCGCGTGGGCGACGAGTTCACCGTCACCCGCTCGAGTCAGCTGCGGATGCCGGGGGGCGGGCACTTCTGCCTCTACGCCCTCGCCGCCGTGCTCCCTCTCCTACCTGCCAAGCAGCGCGCGCTGGCCAGCGGTGACTGGCTGTCGCGCGACTGTGAGGTCGCCTGCCCTGACCCCGAGGAACGGCTCGTCATGCGCATCGAGAGTGGTCCGGTGCGGGCGATCCCCACCGGCGACCTGACCTGATGGCCGCTCAGAACCACGAGCCGGCCCGCGCCCGGCAGGTCTCGATCGCGCTGCAGACCGACAAGACCCCGGCCCGGTACGCCACCTTGGCCCGGGCCGCCGAAGACCTCGGCTTCGACGGAGTGAGAGTCTTCGCCGACATCGGCTTCCAGCCACCCGCCCTCGCTCTCGCGACGATCGCGGCGGCGACGAGCCGGGTGCGCATCGGGGCCGCCTGTCAGAACCCGTTGCTGACCCACCCCGTCGAGATCGCCGGCCAGGTGGCGGCACTCGACCTCGCGTCAGGGGGCCGCGCCTACGTCGGGCTGGCCCGCGGCGCCTGGCTGGACGGGCTCGGCGTCGACACCTCGCGGCCGATCGCACGCCTGGCCGACAGTGCCGAGATCATCAGGCGGCTGTTGGCCGGCGACGACAGCGGCTACGCCGGTGACGTGCTCGGTGTCGCACCGGGCGTCCGACTCCAGTTCGCGCTCCCGGCCCGCCCCGTCGACCTGCTCGTCGGCACCTGGGGCGAGCGCACCGCCCGCTGGGCATCCGGCTGCGCAGCGGAGGTGAAGATCGGTGGCAGCGCCAACCCCGACATGGTCCGCGTCATGCGTCGCTGGCTCGGGGCATCGCCGACCCGCATCGTGGTCGGTGCCGTGACTGTGTGCGACACCGACCGGTGCGTGGCCCGCTCGATGGCCCGACGGGAGGTCGCGCTCTACCTCGACGTGGTGGCCGGTCTCGACCCCAGCGTCACCGTGCCCCCCGACGTGCGTCAGCGCATCGCATCTGCCCTGCAACGCGGTGACCATGCCGGGGCCGGCGCCGCCGTGCCCGACGAGCTGCTCGACCGTTTCGCCTTCGCCGGCACACCGGCTGACATCGCCTCGCAGATCGACTCGCTGTTCG
>JALYTM010000299.1 GCA_030854305.1 Candidatus Dormiibacterota bacterium | reverse complement strand
ACTCCGTACACGTCGACGCCGGCGGCGCGGAAGTCGTCGAGCAGCGCGGTGAACTCCCGCCCTTCGATCGTGCAGCCGGGCGTGTCGTCCTTTGGATAGAAGTACATGACGGTGCGGCGACCGAGGAGGTCGTCACGACGCAGCCGCCCGCCACCGCCGAGCTCGAGGTCGAACTCGGGAAGCGCTGCGGTGGTGCCCATCGAAATCACCTCACCGGACAGAAGCGGCATTGGAGCCAGTCTAGGGTGCGGGTCGGGCACGACGGTGTCGCGCCGAGCCCTGCCTATACTCGGCGGCCAATGGGGACTCGCACAGAGCGCGGCGGCCGCCGCCCCGATTCCAAGCTCGCGCAACGCGAAAGGGCCGCTGCCCTCGTGCCGGAGATGATCGTCGCGTCCACACCTCCTGCCGGCGCCCGTCGGACGGTCACAGGGCTGCTGCTCCGCTTCATCTCCTGCGGCCTGCTCGCGCTCGCTTTCGGGCTCATCTGGCGCATCACGCTGGCGCCTGCTGTGGTCGCACCCGGGTCAGCGTTCGCGGGCATCTTCGCCCTGCTCACCGGCTTCATCGTGGGCGGCATCCTCTGGTACCTGCGCGACGCCCGTCGGCGCAGTCGCGACCCGGAGTCGGTGAGCGATGAGCGGCTCGTGTTCTCGTTCATCGTCTTCGCGGTGATGCCGTTCGGCGTGCTGCTGCTCATCGGCGCGGTGTGGTTGATCGCGTTCCTGATCGGAGCCGCGTAAAGCGAAGGGGAACTGCGTTCCCCCCTCGGGCACCCCCGCTCAGCGGTCTCAGCTCCGGCGAAGTGAATTCGCCTGCGCTGAGGGACTTGCTCTAGTTGAGCGCGGCGCGCAGCCGGCAGGCGACCTCCTCCACCGCCGCGCGATCGGTGGCGTCAGCGGGCGCGCTGTCGAGGTAGTGACGCAGGTCGCCAAGCGCGGCACCGTTGTGGCCGGTGCGCCACAGCAGGAGGCCGCGGTCGCGACGTTCCGTCGGCTCGTCCGGGAACAGGGCCACGCAGCGGTCGGCAGCACGCACCGCCATGTCCCACCGTTCCAGGGAGGAGTAGCAGCCGCGCAGGTTGCGCGAGATCCGCGCCAGCATCAGCCGGGAGCTCGCGGGCAGCAACCACGACGGCTTGAGGGTCCCGGGGTCACTCCCCATCGCCGCGGCGACAAGTCTCTGTGCGGCCGCTTCGTCGAGCACCTCGCCGTCGGCCGGCTCCGCGAGCACGCCGTCGACGCGCACGCCGAAGTGGCCCGGGAGCCCGATGCCCTCGACGTGCAACCCGGCGCGTCGACCGACAGCCATCCAGAGAACCGCGCAGCTGATGGGGATGCCGGCACCGCGCTGCAGCACGAGGTGGAGGTAGTGCGCGCGCGGGTCACCGCCGCCGGAACGGCGCAGCCCGACGCGCTCGCGCAGAAGTGCATGGGTGACGCTGATGGCGTCCGATCCTCGAGCTCCATCGAGCCGTTCGCTGAGGTCCGCGGCCAGCACGTCGATGGCGCGCAGCGCCCCGTCAACGTCGACCTCCGCGCAATCCTCCGCGGCCAGCCACAACGCGGCCTCTGCGATGTCTCCCCGCGGATCGTCCGCGCATGTCAGGAGAGCCTGCCGGGGATCCGCTTCCATGGGTGGATGATGCGCCGCCAACCCCCTGTATGCGCAATCGTGGTGAGGCGGCGCGAGCGGGCGTTGTTAGACTGGCTCGATGCTTCTGGAGGAGATTTCCGGCCCCGAGGACGTCCGCGGGCTGGGCAGCGCGGACGTCGACCGGCTCTGCGCGGAGATCCGTGACCGCCTGGTCACCGCGGTCGCCCGCACTGGCGGCCACCTCGGCCCCAACCTGGGTGTCGTCGAGCTCACCGTGGCGATGCATCGCGTCTTCGACTCGCCGCGGGACCGCATCGTCTTCGACACCGGTCACCAAGCGTACGTGCACAAGATGCTGACCGGACGGGCAGGGAGCTTCGACACCCTCCGCCAGCACGGCGGCATGAGCGGCTACCCGTCGCGGAGCGAGTCGGAGCACGACATCGTCGAAAACTCTCACGCATCCACGGGGCTGAGCTATGCGCTGGCCCTGGCCACCGCCCGCGAGCTGCGCGGTGAGGGAGGCAAGGTCATCTGCGTGATCGGTGACGGCGCGTTGACCGGCGGGATGGCGTACGAGGCGCTCAACAACATCGGCCAGCGCCAGCCGGAGCTGATCATCATCCTCAATGACAACGGTCGCTCCTACGCGCCGACCGTCGGCGGCATCGCCGAAAACCTCGGCCAGCTGCGCCTGTCACCGAAGTATGAGCGAGCCAAGGGTGCAGCCGGGCAGACGCTGCGTCAGCTGCCCGTGGTCGGTGAGTCCGCATACGGCGCCGCCAAGCGCATGAAGGATTCGCTGAAGCAGCTGGTGAGTCCCATCTCCATCTTCGAGACGCTCGGGCTCAAGTACGGTGGCCCAATCGACGGCCATGACGTTCGCGCCCTCGAGAAGGCGATGCGCGACGCGTCGACGTTCAAGGGGCCGGTGGTGATCCACGTGGTCACCGACAAGGGCCACGGCTACGCGCCAGCGGTCGGCGACGAGGTCGACAAGTTCCACGGCGTGTCGAGCTTCGATCCCAACAGCGGGGCGTTCTCGATCAAGCCGGCGGCATGGACGGACGTGTTCGGTGAGGCACTCGTCGAAGCCGCGACAGCTGACGACCGCATCGTCGCCATC